>CAXNHR010000091.1:0-9888 GCA_964202135.1 Luteolibacter sp.
TGCTGGCGGGGCTCGGCCGAGCCGGTCATCTCCTTTTCATAGCGAGCCTTGAACGTCTCCCAATGCTCCGGGTGCCCTCCTCTCATTCAACGCCGGAAGGGCGTTCACGATCTTCATCGTTTCCAGGCTCACGCGCGTCACGCGTTTGAGGAGATCGACGATGTAGCGAGGGTTTGATGATGCCGAGCTGGAGCAGGCGGACGATGAAGGTGCCGGTGAAGGGATCGATGAGGTGAACGTTTTCGGCGGAGAGTGAGGTTTTGAATTCGTTCACCAGCACGTCCTCGACGGAGCGGAGGAGGAAATCGACGATGGGGAAGACGACGGTCATGCGCGCGGCTTCGCCCTTTTTTTTCCCGTTCGATGATGTGGCGGTAGGAGCGGACGAGTTCCTTGGCGGAGGTGGTGACGGGAAAGGCGAGGTCGTTGAGTTGGAAGTCCGCGATATCGTCATCGCCGGGAGCATCGCGATTGGAGCGCATGCCGTTATTCACGTCCGAGCAGGGATTGAGCAGGCGCTTTCCGGCATTGGGTCCCCATTTGTCGGTGGTGGAGATGATGATGCCGGAGGAGAAACGCTTGTCTCCAAGTGCGGCGAAGTAGGAATCCAGATCCGGTGCGGAGAGCGTGTGGACGGGGAGATGGAATTTGCACTGGATGCAGCAGAACTCGCCGGTGGCGCGTTCCTCTGCCACGATGTCGATGCCGGTGTCGCCGCGTGTTCCCGTCCATTCGCGGTTGAATAATCCCCAGCTTGCGCACCCATGTCCGCACTTCCAGTGCTCAAGGCCGCGTGAAAACAAGCGTGGTGCCGTCCATGAGTTGCACGGTGTGGATGGATGCCTCCGCCGACGGAGCCACGCCGGTGGGTGCCCATCCGGCGGGCAGGTTCACGCTGAAATCGCCGGGCGTGGTGCCATTCACATGGATGCGCAGGGAGTCGCCGGTTTGTTCGAAATCCAGTGTGGACCCGCGGAATGCGACATGGCTCACGTTGAGCGAGGGCCAATCCACAGGCAGCTGCGGATCGAGCGAAAATCCGGCGGCCGTCGGGCGGAAACCGACGAACCCGGAGAGCACGAATGAAGGCCACAACTGGGTTTCCACAAACTCGTTATCCACGCCCAGCCCGCCGGCCGGCCCGCCGCCTTGCAGCGTGCCGAGGGATGGATCGGATGCGTAATACGGCCGGATTCCACCGGCATCCTGTGCTTCTTTCAACCAGTCGAGCATTTCATCCATGCGCCCGGCGGCGTCGTCCACACCACGATGTTTCAGCCGGGACATGAGATCATGGTATGCGAACCCGAGCACCGCGCCGCCGTCCTGCACCTGCCCGCCCCATGGGATATCCATTCCAGGCCAAGCCCAGAGATACCAATACGGATTGCGCAGTGTGGATGCGCGCGGTGCGAAACGGAACCGATAGATATCACTTCCGGTGGAAGTGTCGCCCGCGACGATGCGGTCGCCGGCGATCCAATCGAGGATCCGCGCGCTGTGCTCATCGCTGGCCAGCCCGTAATGAACCGCCTCCAGGTTCACAAAGGTGTAGCCGAAGTCGTGCCGGACGCCATCACGGTCGATGCAGGCGATGAAGCGCCCGCTTTCCTCATTCCAGAAATGAATGTTCGAAACCGTTTTCACTTCGGCCGCCAGATTGCGGAGATCGGCGGCGGAAGAGCCTGCCGGAGCTGCTCCGATGCCGGATGCAACTGCGTTTGCGGAGATCCATTCCTCGATCTCCGCCATGGCCAGCAGCGATGCATAAAAATAGGTCGTCGCATACATGTCATCGCCGCCGAAGGGCAGCAGGTCCCAGTAATTGTTGCCAATGCCGACGCCGTATCGCCGGGACCACGAACCATTCGGATTCACCAGATAGCCGCCGCGTCCGTCGTGCCCGGTCCATGGCACGCGGATGAACTTGTTCGCGTTGCCGCCGAGTTCGGTGCGGCAGAATTGCAGCGCGTCGCGCATCCGGCCGATGTTGCGGGATAGGAAACCCGCGTCGCCGGTCCAGCGGAAAAAGTCCGCCGAGCCGAGTATGAAACCGGGATTGGTGACCGGATGCCGCGTGTCGAAGGCGGTGAAAATCGAGTCGATGTCGAATTCCGCGCCGCCGCCGAAACCGGTCATCAGGAAGCGCAAGCCGGTGATGTTTCCATTCCATAACGGATGCTGCCACCCGGCGAAATGCAGGTGATTGAGATGGGTCACGCGCTCCCAAGGATCGGGTGCGAGTGGTGGCAGTTCGATCTGCCGTTGTGTGGAAAATCCGCCATCGCCCTGCCGCGTCCATTGCATGACGACTTTCGCGTTTGCGGGCAGGGCCGCGTCGATATTCGAGCGCAGGCGGATTTGCACGAACGGCGCGCAGTCCGCGCGGAATGACGGTCCGCCCTGCCAGGTGATCGCCGGTTGCGCTCCGGTCGCACGCAGGTGCCACAGCCCGTTGATGCGGCCATCGGACGCGAGGTCGGTCGTCGCCCATTGTGCGACCGCGGCATCGCCGGCATAACCTGCCGGGCGGATGATTTGCTCCATGAAAAAGAGCCGGATGAAACCTTCCGTCTGATCCTGGAAATGCCAACCGGCCGTGTAGCCGCGGAACTGATTGGGCTCGAAAATCTGCGGCCAGTTAGGGAACGGCCAGCCGCCGTCGTGCGCATGGGAGTAGTGCTGGCCCACGCTCACGTAGCCGTCGGGGTAGATCTTGGTGGTTTCGAGCACATTGGCCCAGTTTTGCCGTTTTTGCGCGCTCAAGGGCCCGCCCTGCGCCATCTCGGCTCCGACCATCCATGGGAACCAGAGCGAGGCGTAACCGGGAGGATTCTGATAGATGCTCCAGGAAAGGTTGCGCAGGTGCTGGAGTCCGGTGTCACGTCCCGGGCTGGAAAACGCGAGGTAATCCGCCGGGGCCTGGGGCAGGTCGCCCACCGGCAGCACGCTTTCGGTCGCTTCTCCGGTGGCCACCAGGCGTGCGAATTTACTGACAGCCTCACCTTTCGGAATCGTCACCACGATGGTTTCCATGCTGCCGCCGTTTGCGGTCACGCTGTAGGTGACGCCGTTCGGACCGCTGCCAGCACTATCTCCGATGGAAATTTCATCCGCCGGGTTCCATGTGACGAGGTCGTCGCTGACCTGAAGCCTGAGCGCCACCGGCAGGAATCTCGATGCCAACGAGCGGTTGAATGAAATCGTCAGCAGGCCGGTTTCCGGAATCCCCACTGTCGGTCTAACAGACTCGCCGTCGCTGCGGGTCGGATCGCCGCCGAGCACGAACTCCAGCAGGTTGTCGAGGCCGTCGTTGTCGATATCAGCACCCTCGGTGGGGTCGGTGAAGGCCGGTCCGAAACTTGTGGCCCATGCGTCATATCGCCCCACATGAAGGATACCCGGGCCGCTGATCCGTGAGCTCTGATGGGTGGCTCCGGAGCCGGGAGCGCCCCAGGTTCCGGGTGCTTGTTTCACGCTGTCGATGTAAAGCGCGTTGACGGCATCGATGCCGGAGAAATCCAGAGCGAGCCTGCCATCGGTGGCGAGGCGCACATCGGCGGCATCGGCAAGCGACGGATGGCTCAGGCCGAGCGTTCCGGCCACCACGAACGTGTGGCCGGAGTATGCGGTGCCGCTGTGGGTGAGGCGGAGCGCGCCGGGACCGGTTTTGACCAGCGTGTGGCCGTTTCCGTGATCGGTTAGAACGGAATCGATCACCATGTCGCCGATGGTTTCGATGGTGGTCCCCGCGCTTGCCAGTTCGATTGTGTTGCCATTGGCGATCAGGGCGGGGGAGGCGCTGGAATTGATCAGGCGGCTGCCTTTGGCCGCGAGCAGGCAGGCATGCCATGCATTCGCCGCGATGGTCTGGCCGTTCAGATCCAGCGTTCCGCTGTTGTGGATGGAATTCGCTCCGGCGTTCACCGCAAGCGAGCCGCCGCCGAAGCGCAACGTGCCGCCCGCATAAATATCGAGGTCACCCGTCGTGCTGGTGGGGCCGCCATTGAGAGCCAGCAAGCCATTCGCCTGAATAATGATGGAACCCGCGCCGAGCGTGCCTCCATTGACGTTCACGCTGCCGGAAGCCGCGCCGCCGGCCGAGATCTGCATGCCGGCGGTCGTGAATGAACCGCCGTTGATGTTCAGCGCGCCGACTCCGCCGACGTATAGTCCCACGAAGGCCGCGCCACCGATATCGACACTGCCCGCGGTGAGCGTGTGCGTGCCGTGGCCATTCCAGCCCAAGGCATAGTTTTGATCATCGGTTTGAAGGATGCCGCCGGTCTGATTGACGCTCCCCGTGCCGCCATTGATTCCGACGATGAAATTCGCAGGATGCGGATAGCCATAGCGGACCGCTCCGCCGGAAAGGTTGAGCGCCGCCGTGCCACCGTTCTGACCAATGACCATCGAGCCATCGGTTTCCAGAGTTCCCGTCTGCATGGAGAGCGAGCCGTTTTCAATCTGCAAGGTTCCCGCGCCTCCGGCGAGATGCAGCTTGCCGCCGCCGATTTTTGTCAGAACGGCGGAGGCATTGTTGAAGGTGGAGGAGTTGTAAGCAGTGAAGTCGAAATTCTGAGTGTTCACCGTCACATTGCCGCTGTGCCCCCGCAGGTTGAAATCGAAACCTCCGCTGAAGTTATGGAAAGCGACATTGGCCGCACCCACTTTGAAGGTGCCGCCATCCAGATCGTAACGTGAGGGCGCACCGCCCCACACATGCACTTCGTTTTTCAACTCGAAGACGCCGCCGGTTTGGTGGATCACGCCCGAGCCACTTGCGAAAACTCCCATGCGCAGCAGTCCGTTCTGGGTCCAGGTGCCACCGCTGAGCTCGTAAGTTCCCACGCCGTCCGCGGCATTTCCCAGCCAGAGATTTCCGTGGAAGGTGGCGCTGCCACCGCTTTGCAGGATCGTGCCGCTCCCTTTGTCGAAACCGACCCTGAGAATCTTGTCGATGCCACCGACCACCAGGATTCCGCCGCCGCTGATTCCGACCGTGGAACCGTTCCTGACATCGAGTTCACGGTTCACGTTCACCGTGCCGGTGCCGCTGACATTGAGACTGGCCGGCACGGCCCAGCCCACGGCGGCGCTTTCCACACCACTCAGGGTGAGATTGCCGCCGGAGACATTGATCGAAGAGCCGGGGGTGGTTTCCCAGCCGAGGGCGAGGGTGTTTTGCAGGGTGACCGCGCCACCGGATATGTTCATCGTGCCAAGCCGCTGGCGGCCGATGCCGGTCCATGATGAGATCAAGGTTCCGCCGGTGATATTGAGGATGCCGTTGCCGCTGCCGGTGAAAACGCCTTCCGGATCCCCGGCCGTGCCGATGGTCAGTCCTGCGGGCAGTGCGCCGGAGGTGTAGGAATTTCCCGCCTGAAAGGTGATGGAGGCCCCGTTGACGATGCCTGCGGCATTGCCATTGACCGGCGAGCCGTTGTTCCACCTGCTTGAATTCGACCAATCGCCGGAGGAGACCGATGCGGTTCCGGCGAAAGCAGGCGCGAGTGCAAGCGCACACAAGGCGGCCATGATGGATGAGTGTCGTTTCAAATGGAATCTGGTGAGGGTGCGGGAAATGTGGAATCGATCATTGGAATTCATTCGGTAAGCGAGCAAGGGGGTATTGCAATACGGGAAACCGGCGTGAAAATTTCACGGACCCGAATGCGCTTGTCTGTTCGGAAGCGGTTTCATAGCCATCCCCCATGATTTCAAAAACTCTTCGGATGATGGCGGCGGGGGTGTTTCTCGGGACAATCGCGCAGGGCATGGCGGCCGAGCCGGATCCGGCGGTGGTGAACGATTTGCGGCGCTGCTGGTGGATCTCCTCCCAGCCACTGGTGGATCCTGGTCAAAATGCCGCGCCCGAAGCGCTCCTGGTCTTCCGGAAAATCTTCGACGTGGCAGACCCGGCCGCAATCACCGAGGCATGGGTGGCCTTCGCTGCTGACGATCACGGAACGCTCTTCCTCAATGGCACGGAAATCGGCGAGGTGGAAACCGGCATGAACCCGGATTTCACCGCGAAATTCGTCAGCTTCCCGCTGCCGAAGGAACTGCTCCGCAAGAATGGCAATGTGCTCGCCGTGCGCGTCAAAAACACCCCGGAAACCCCGCTCGGACTGATCGGCAAAGTCACCTTGATCACCAAGGACCAGCCGCCGATCTTCATCCCGATGGATTCGAGCTGGAAATGGCTCGAAGGCGAACCGCCGGCCGAATGGCTGGAGGCGGATTTCAATGATGCCACCTGGGCCTCCGCCCTCGCCATGCAGCCGAATACGCAGGGGCCCATGTCGCTCATCGGCTATGCCCCGCAGGCACCGGAGCCGACATTTCCCGAGTTTCTTGTTCCCGGCGCGAATCCGGAGCTCGCGCTGTTCCGCGCTCTTTACAACCGCCATTTCAACACATTCTTCACCTGCGGCACGCTGTGGGACGCGTGGATTCCGCGCTCCGTGGCCTGGCCGGCGGTGACGGACGATCCGGACGGCCGCCCGCAGTTCCAAACCACGCGGCAATACCTCTCGCTGCGCGAAATGACTCCCGAAGGATACATCGCAACCCACCAGCACTACGGCCTCGGCCACCCGAAAGGCTGGCCGTTCCCCATCTGGACGCAGGCCGGCGGCAAGGGCTGGCATTTCTCCCTCGCCAACGTGCCATTCCGCGAGCCGTTCGGAATTTTCCTCACGGAAACCGTCGATGACTGGAAGATCGATCACGGCAGCACGGTTTCGCTGGGCGAGCCGAATGGCTGGATCATCCAGACAGAGGAAAAATCCACGAGCATCACCTCGCCGCCGATGGATGTGGCGAAGCGCTCGGTCACCTATGTGCGCATGGAATGGCTGGCCCCGGATCTTTCGCCGCAGGCGCAGCCGTATCTGGAATGGACCACCGCCGATGCGCCGGAGTTCTCGCCGGAGCGCCGCGTCTATTTCGCGCCACCTTCGCGGGATGCCCGCGTGCCGGTGGTCAGCATGATCAAGCTGCCGGAAAACATCGACCTCGAAGCCCGCGTCACGCGCTTGAAAATCCATTTCGGCAACAGCACGCCCGGCAGGATCACCATCAAGGCCATCATGACCGCCGTGGAAACCCGCCATAACGTCAACAATCCATCCTACATCCTCGGCATGGCCGATTTCACCGCGTGGTCGGGCGATCTCTCGCTGCTCCGTGAAAGCATGCCCAAGATGCGTGCGGGCCTCGCCTTTTTCCTGAAAAAATACCGCATCCGCGAGGAGAAGATGGCCGTCACGCCGGACATCGGCAAGGATGGCCGCAGCGGCATCAGTTTCAATGACGATGGCACCAAGGTCGTCACCCCCGGCCGGGGCATCGGCAACAATTACTTCGACATCCTGCCCTTCGGCGGGCGAGACACCACTGCCACTTATCTCGCTTATGCCGCGCTGCTGCGCATGGCCGAGCTCGAAGAACAGGTGGCCGCGCATCCCGAGTGGCAGGTGGACCGCGGCGCGCTTGCCTTCGATCCCGCCGACCTGCGCCAGCTTGCGGCCGAGGTGAAGGAAACCGCCGCTCCCTATTTCTTCAATCAGGAAACCGGACGCTTCATCGGCGCGGAGGATCTGGTGGACAAGCGCCGCTGGGACTACGGCTTTGTCTTCACCAACAACGAGGCGGTTTATCATGACTTCGCGCTGCCTGATCAGGCGCTGAAGATCCGCGACTGGCTGGACGGCAAACGCAACGTGGAAGGCGACACCTCGCAGGGAGCGGACATTTACAAATACCGTTTCGGACCGCGCATGACGACGAAGCGGAACACGGAATGGTATATCTTCCCGTGGTTCCTTCCGGAAAGCATCCCATGGGGCGGCCAGGTCCAGGATGGCGGATCGGTGCTCGGGTTTTCCTATCACGACCTGATGGCCATCCTCAAGGTCCGCGGGCCGGACGCCGCATGGGCACGGCTGCGTGAAATCATCCGCTGGTATGAAGACGTTCAGAAAGCCGGCGGATACATGGCCTATTACAGCGGCAAGAAGGAAAACGACGAAGGCTCGATGCAGGGCGGCGGCATCGGCAACGGCGGACTCGGCATCATGCGCGAGTTTCAGGAAACCCTGCTGCTGCCGCAGATCATGATCGATGGCTTCCTCGGCGTGCATCCGCGCATGGACGGCCTGCAAATCCGCCCGTCGCTGCCCAAGGACTGGCCATCGCTCACCCTCACGCGCATCGGTTTCCAAGGCGCGGTCTATTCCATCACCGCCAAGGCCGACGGCGGCATCACCGTCGAATGCACCGCCGGAGCCTTGATCCAGCCGGCGCGTTTGTTCCCGCCGGATGGCGCATGGAAAGACTCCTCCGGCCGCGTCTATTCCGCCGAGGAGGCGGCCAAGGGCATTCCCCTTCCTGCGAATCAAGGCGAGTCGCTCGTGCTGGCCCGGCTTTAATCAAACATGCCTTCTGTCGCTGGCGTCAGGGTGTTTTACAAAGGGAAACCACATGAACTCCACGGAATGCCACTGGATCACGCGCTCAGGCACGATCCGTCTGCTGCCGGAGCGTGGTCGCCTGCTTGGCATCGAAGTCCATGGCCACCAGGCGTTGTGGCAGCCCGCCAGTGTCGATGCTCAGTGGAACCTCGGCGGCGAGCGCTTGTGGCTGGGTCCCGAAAGCGATTGGTTCTGGCAGCAAACCGCCAAGGTGGATTTTTCCAAATACCGGGTGCCGCCGGGGCTTGATCCGGATGGCTGGTCCGTGTCGTTAGCCACTGCGGATCATGCCGTGGCGGAATTGCGTCTCAGGTTGGAAAGCGCCCACTCGGGCCACTGGCTCGATCTGCGGGTCCGCCGCGAGTGGCGGATTCTAACAGATGATTCGCCGGATGGCTTCGCCCATGCCATCGGCCTGCGTGCGACGACATCGCTGGAAATCCTCGATGGCACGCCCGGTCAGGCCGTCGATCTGTGGTCGATCCTGCAAATCCCGCATGGCGGGGAAATGCGCATGCCCACACATGGACTGGCATTGCCGCGGGATTACTTCGATCCCTGTCCGGTTGAGGAAATGACCGCAGGGGAAGGGGACTTCGCCCTGCGGATCGGCGGAGCGGCGGTTTTCAAAATCGGCATTCCACCGGCATCATGCGCGGGGCGGCTGGCATACGTGCGCCCGGTCGATGGCGGCTGGCTGGTCCTCACGCGGAGTTTTCCGGTCGATGCCGGCCGCCGCTACTGCGACGCCCCGCTCGATGCCCTCGCATCCCAAGGCGACGCCGCCCAGTTTTTCAACGATGGCGGGCAATACGGTTGTTTCGGCGAACTCGAACACCACTCGCCCGCACTCATCTGCGAAGATGGGCCGCAGCAATACGCTGAAACCACCACCACCATCGCATCATTCCTCATCCCGGAGGAATTCGACGCCTGGCGCTGCCAGCCGTGGGGAAGACGGTCCGGAGTCCGCGATTTAGCGTGATTCTTCAATTCTTGCACTCCGCCCTGCGGGACAAGCTGAAGCTTGAACTCCGGACGATCCCATCCGCGGGGAAGACGGTCCGGAGTTCGCGCTTTAGCGTGATTCTTCAGTTCTTGCACTCCGCCCTTCGGGATCAAGCTGAAGCTTGAACTCCGGACGATCCCATCCACGGGGAAGACGGTCCGGAGTTCGCGCTTCAGCGTGATTCTTCAGTTCTTTCGCTCCGCCCTGCGGGATCAAGCTAAAGCTTGAACTCCGGGCGATCCCATCCGCGGGGAAGACGGTCCGGAGTTCGCGCTTTAGCGTGATTCTTCAGTTCTTTCGCTCCGCCCTGCGGGATCAAGCTGAAGCTTGAACTCCGGACGATCCCATCCGCGGGGAAGACGGTCCGGAGTTCGCGCTTTAGCGTGATTCTTCAGTTCTTGC
>CAXNHR010000092.1:0-9776 GCA_964202135.1 Luteolibacter sp.
GTCCCATTCCGAACCCGGAAGTGAAACGCCTCAGCGCCAATGGTAGTGGGACGATAGGTCCTGTGAGAGTAGGTCGTCGCCAGGTCAAAGCCCGGATCCAGCCAACGCTGGGTCCGGGCTCTTTTTTGCCCAGATGACAGAAATGGGCAAAGAATTGAAGAATCTCATGGTCCAGTTGACATTTCATTCGGCTGCCGCCATATCCCGCGCATGTCACACTCCTTGCCGCCCAAACCGCGCATCATCGGACCGAAAGTCCGGATTTGCATTGTTGCATCGAAATACAACGAGCAGTTCACGGATGCCCTGGTCGAGAATGCGATTGAGGAACTGGGCGAGCTGGTGCCGCAGGGGAGGGTGGATTTGATCCGGGTGCCGGGAGCTTTTGAAATTCCCGTGATGGTGGCATCCGTATTGGACCGCGATCCTCCGGCCTGCATGATCGCGCTGGGATTGATCATCCGTGGTTCGACGGAGCATGCGGATCTCGTAGGACGCTCGGTGACCGATTCACTGCAACAATTGGCCATTCAGTCGCTGCGCCCGGTGATTCACGAGGTGCTGCTGGTGGATGACGAGAAACAGGCTTACGCACGGTGCATCGGCGCGAAGTTGAACCGAGGCCGCGAGGCCGCGCGTGCTGCCGCGGCCATGATTGATGTTTTCCAGGAACTGGATCGCTCCATGCCCCGCAACTCGAATGCCAAGAAACAGCGAAATGCCTAGCCGTCGTCAAATCCGCGAGGCTGCGGTGCAGTTTCTTTACTGCGCTGATCTGGAAGGCGGGGCCGACCCATCGGCACTGCGTGATCCTTTTTGGGATTTTGTCACGGAGTCGGATCGGCGAAGTTTGCAGCTTGCGACATTCCGCACGGTACATCATCTCGCCCAAGGTAGGGAGAGCCGGCTGGAGGAATTTGTGGAACGTCAGAGAGCGGCGTCCATCATGCTTGGAGCCTGGCCCGAGGCGGAGTTGTTGAAACGTGCCTTGCAGCGCACCGCCGAGCTGGAAGCGAAATGGAGCAGTGCCCATGCGGCACTTGAGCGACTGCCGAAGGACGGCGACGATGCTTCAGTGGCTGAGACTTTCGGGGCAGCCCTTGAAGAATTTTTCAGTAACGACCGGAATCTGGCGGCAGCCCGGGAAAGATTTTTCGACGCCGTTGAAAATTTTCCCGAACTGCGCGGTCCGCTGGAGGCCGTAGGGGCCAGCATACGCCGGTTGCAACGCATTTCCGACCGCCTGCGAATGGTCGAGAATCCCGAAAACTTCCCGGACCAGGCGGATCTGGCAAGAATTCGCGAATCCAAAGCGGAACTGCGTGAGCTCCGCCGCCGCTCGGATGAATTGGTGGACGCGGTGCTCTGTAGCAAAGAAACCATCGATGCCAAGTTGGCGGAAGTGGTGGATCATTATTCTCCGGAGCGGATCGACCCGGTGGATCGCGCGATCCTGCGGCTTGCGACCCACGAGATGCTGCATGCGGCGACCCCCGTGAAAGTGGCGATCAATGAAGCGGTGGAGCTCGCGAAACGCTTTGGCACCAGCGACTCGAGTCGCTTCGTGAACGGTGTGCTGGACCACATTGCCAAACAGGCGGATGCGAGTGCGTGAAATCACGGAATTTTTGGATCGCTGATCCACGGTGGCCCATGCATAACAGGTCATCTTTACCGCCATGCCCTATCCGACCCATTTCCAGCAAAAGACTCTTTGGAACGCCGCCACCGGAGTTTCCATACTCATTCTGGGTGTTTTGTTGGTAGGCCTGATCTGGCTTACCGGCCAGCTTTTCGGCTTCCTGCAGCCGGTGCTCATTCCGCTGATTGTGGCGGGCATCATTGCTTATGTCTTGGATCCGTTGGTGCGCTTGATCGAGAAACGCGGCCTCAGGCGAATGTGGGCGGTGGTATGGGTGTTTGTGGCAATCCTGTTAGGTGTCACACTCTTGATTGCCGCGGTTTTGCCTGGAATCCAGCGCGGGCATCAAAGTTTGAAAAACCTGTTGCAGGTGACCAAGCAGCCGGTGGCCGGGGAGGCCATTGATGCTCGTCATCTGGGGCCCGTGTTGGCGCGGGAACTCAGCGAGTTGCGGCAGCGATATGATGGTGGAGCGATCGGTTGGCTGCTTGCCGAGACGGACGATCAAGGCGAGGTGGTTCCGGCTGTGCGGAAAGCTGCCGCAACACCGACCTTGGACACGTTCGCGCGCAGCCGTGGCGGGCGCATGCTGTTTGAATACAAGGGAGCGATTTTCAAAACGGCACGCGAATGGGTGAGCGCCGGTTCCACGCGGGTCCTTGGTTTTCTGGGGCTGGTTCTGGGCATGATCATGGTGCCGGTCTATTTGTTTTTCTTTCTCAAGGACTCTGCGGCGATTCGCAGTCACTGGCATGATTATGTGCCGCTCAAGGCGTCCCGTTTCAAAACCGAACTGGTTGAAACCCTGCAGGAGATCAATGGTTATCTCATCTCATTCTTTCGCGGCCAGGTACTCGTCGCGGCGATTGATGGCATACTGGTGGGCATCGCGCTCACCATCTTTGGCCTGCCTTATGGATTTTTAATTGGCGTTTTCATGGCGATTCTGGGAGTGATTCCATATATCGGAAACATCCTGTGCCTGATTCCCGCATGCATCATCGCATGGCTGCATGCGCGCGGAGTAGCTCCCTTTGGAATGAGCCCGTGGGCGTACGTTGGCTGTGTGGTGGCCATCTTCGTGATTGTACAGCAGATCAACTCACTGGTCACCGCGCCCAAAATCGTTGGGGATTCGGTGGGGCTGCACCCGCTGACGGTGATCTTTTCGATGCTCTTCTGGTCGCTGGTGCTGGGCGGATTCATAGGCGCACTGCTGGCAGTGCCGCTGACTGCCGCAGTGAAGGTGCTCTTTAGGCGCTTCATATGGGTGCGCCAAATGCATGAAGCTCCTGTGGCGGGGGGGCGGAACTTTTGAAAAAGATGCCCCCCGCCCCGCGTGGCCGGAATTCTCCCCCCGGATCATCCCGGCTTGGCGCGAAACGAGAGGCAGTGACAAATTGATCGCGGATTTTGTCCGGGGCAAGACGATTCCTTAGTTCGGAGCCCCAGAAATCGAAAAAAATTCCGGCTGAAAAAAATTCCGGCTGCTCTTCGCACGCGGCTCACAGTCCCTCACGGGAGCGAATCGAGCTGACTGCATTGTCAAGCAAGACACTGAGTTCGGGGTCGGCGCCTGTCTTGGCTGCGTTCAGGACATCGAGGCTTTTCGCAGCGCCGACGCGGCCCAGCAACCGGACGGCGGAGTGCCGGTGCGAGCCAGTGGTGGATGGGAAACGGCGGAGAACGGAGGCTTCGGCGGCTTGGCCCATATCGGCATAATGGGATTCCCAGCGGTTGGGGTTCTGCTGCCAGAGCTCGTCGAGGATCGTGAAGACTCCGGGGTTTTTCGCCTTCACAATCAATGCGATGACCTCTTCTGGAATGGTGCTGCCCTTGGCCAGCATGTCACGGGCCTCTACGAGTGCGGCCTCTCCCGCTTCTTCGAATTCTTCGGCCCAGACCGTCAGGGCGCGGCACACATCACCTTTGAATCTCACTTCGGGTGTGCCAAGGAGGGCGACGAGCTTGCGGGTGATGTCACTGCGGTAGATGCTTGGCTCGGCGTCGGAAAGTCGTTTGACTGCTCGTTCTACCCGTTCAAGATCAATGGATTCGAGCTCTCTTTTGTTGAGATCGTAAAACGCGGGATTGCTTTTGTCGGTGAGTTTTTCGATCGGGCCTTCAATGAAATTCTGATTGTTCACCTTCACCTCGATCACCGAGATTTCCGGGTGGATGGTTTCAATTGAGCCGAGAGCTGCGGCGATAGACGCCACTTCGTCGAGCGAGAGGGTGATGCCCGTGACCACCATGAGGAAATTGCCGTTGTCACGCGGGTAATAGTGAGATTGAGGGTCGGCACCGGTGGCGCGTAAAATGTAGTCCTTGATGAGGAAGCGGTTTTGCTCGCGCAAGTCCCTGAGCCAGAGTCCCACCGCCTGGCGGGTACCGCCCTCGGCGGCGAGGCGCTCGATTTCAGCCACCAGCGGATCGGTGCCGATGGCACGTCGCAATTCGGCGATTTGCTCGTTTTCCGAGGCTGGGGCCGTAGCAACTCCAACAGACAGCTCGGTGGCCGCGGTGTCCACGGTTTGATTTGGCAGTCTTGTCGAGCCATCGGTGAAGACGAATGGCAGCATGGCCAGACCGCCGCTAAGTATCAGGCCCACCGTGATGGCTTTGCCGCGGGCGCGGGGGTTGGCATAAACCAGCAGGACTGTGCCGAGCAGGCCACCGAAGCAGGCCATCAACAAGCGGTTCTCCGTGGTGATACCGTCCAAGGCACCACCGCGGCTGGCCCCGAGTATGAGTAACAGGCCCATGGCGGCGATGGCGACGCCCCCGAGCAGGCCGGCCACAATGCGCTGGGGAGATGCGGGTTCAAAAGTCGTGGGATCTGGCGGTTCCGCGTAGCGAACGGTCGGCGTGCCGATCACAGGTGATGCCATCGCCAATGGTACCCGTTGAAAGCGGTTCAAGTGGGCATCCCGTCTTTCGCCCGGATAGAATTTCCTGCCCCTTACGATGACTTCGTCGTTGATGCGGAAGCGATGTTCGCAGCCGCCGCATTCGACGGTCCTGCCGCGCAATTCCTCACTCACCTTGAAGCGTTGCCCGCAGGAGGGGCAGCGAATCAGGAGCAGCGCGTCGTCTGGATTCAAACCGGGCATCTTGATGCGTTCACTCTTGTTCGGAACCGGTGCGATTGCAACACCAAGCTTGATAGATCAACGGTCGCGGCGGAACCGCAGGACCCGCTCGCCCTCGAGGCAGTAGTCCAGCCGGTCGCGCGCGTGAATTTCCAAATATGAGCGATCCTCGCGCAGGGCGCGAAGTTCAATACTTCGCTGTTCCCGTTGCGCGTTGGCCAGGCGTTCGCGATCCTGCGCCATGATCAACCTGGTCTCGAGCTTTTCGAGTTCCTTTTTCTGTGGCACTGCGGTGGCCAGCACCACAAATCCCAGCGCCACACCGAAGGCGATGAATACCACACGTCCCGCGCCGCGGATCATCCGGGTGCGTGCTTCAAGACGTGTCAATTTCGCCGCCTCTATGCGTTTCCTTGCCATTGGCTCCAACGAGAAACCCCCGTTAGAGACTGAATGTCAAGCAAACTAAAGGGTTTGGAAACTTCAAAACTGGCCCGGCAACGATGGATTGATACCAATCAGGACTGGAATCCAGTCCGGAAATGCGAACAAGATCCACTCATGACTGCCGCCGCCGAAGGATTCGTGATGCCGCCCGAATGGTCGCCGCAGGAGGCGGTGTGGCTTTCCTGGCCGGTGGACGATCCGCGCCACTGGGGCGGGGCCAAGCGGGATTTGCTGTGGGCGAAATTCGCGGAAATCGCAGCCGCCATTTCACGCCACGAAGTTGTTAGAATCAATGCTCCGGGTGCGGATCATGCGGCCATCGCCGCCGCCTGCAACCACGCGAAGGCCGTGCCGGAGCACGTCCAGCTTTTCGATCATCCGCACAACGACGTCTGGTGCCGCGACCATGGGCCGATCTTCGTGAAGCACCGTGAGACCGGCGAGGTGGCCGTCACCGACTGGGGCTTCAACGCGTGGGGCGGCAAGTTTCCGCCTTGGGATCTGGATGACACGATTCCCGCGCGCATCGCCGCGTCTCTCGGGATGAGGGTTTTCGGGGGTGGAATGATCCTTGAGGGCGGCGCGATCGAGATCAACGGCGGGGGCCAACTGCTAACTACCGAGGCGGTGTTGCTGGATTCTAACAGAAATCCGGAACTCGGACGCGCGGAGATCGAACAGCGGCTGCGCGATACTCTCGGCGTCGGGGAAATCCTCTGGCTGAAACAAGGCATCGAGGGCGACGACACCGGCGGGCATATCGACGACCTCGCGCGTTTCACCGATTCCCGCACCATTCTCGCCTGTATCGAGCGAGATCCGGCTTCGCCGAACCGGCGGGTTTTGGAAGACAACCTCGTGCGGTTGCGCTCGTTCCAAGCTCCCAACGGACGTCCCTTCGAGGTGTTGGAAATCCCATTGCCGCAAACTTGCGAGGTGCCCGGCTGGCGGCTGCCGGTGCTGCCGGCTTCCTATGTCAATTTCCTGATCGTCAATGGCGGTGTGTTGGTGCCGACATTCCGCCAGCGCAGGAATGATGATCACGCGCTGGGCATGATCCGCGAGTTGTTCCCGGATCGGGAAATCACCGGCATCGATTGCCTGGATCTCGTGGAGGAGGGCGGCACACTGCATTGCATTTCACAACAACAGCCCGAGGGGTGAATGCCTGTCAGAGCTTTTCCACTTCCACCTTGATCTCAAGTCGGCAGTGGCCGGTGCCGCGGTAACTGCCCTCCACCGGTGAAACGTCCTCGTAATCACGGCCGACGGCGATTTTCACATATCTATCGTCGGCCAGAGTGTTGTTGGTGGGATCAAAGCCGATCCATCCGGCGGCCGGCAGATAGACCTCGCACCAGGCGTGCGATGCCTGGGCGCCCACCAGCGTGTCCTTGGGGCCGTTGTAGAGATAGCCGGATGCATATCTTGCGGGTATGCCGATCGCGCGGCACATGCCAAGCATCACATGGGTGAAGTCCTGGCAGACGCCGCGCCGGATGGCGAAGGATTCCTCAAGGTGGGCTTTCACGCCGGTTGCACCGGGTTCGTAAAGAAATTCGCGGTGTATCCATTCCATCAAGGCCATGGCTTGATCGTAAACCGCAGTCATGCCGTTGGTGACATCCACCGCCTGACGCCAGATTTCCGCGGTATGGGAAACCCGGCGGCTTTCGTGCAGATACGGCCAGACGCGTTCGTGGACGATTGAATCCTGATATCCTTCCAGCCCGGCTGCGCGGCTTTCGTCGGTAATCGCCAGCGGCAGGTTGTGCACGCGGATCCGGCTTTCGATTTCGAGCTTCGAGTGCGGCTCCGGCAGTTCGAAATGATGGGTGATGTTCTGGAACAGGTCGGTGAAACGGCGTAGCCGCGTGGCAGGCAATACCCGCACGATGGCGGAAATGGTTTTCTGATAGGGGAATGTGCGCGGTTCGAGGTGCAGCGTGTTGACACTTTCCGAGACAGGCGCGCCGTAGTGAAAGGTGGTTCGGTGCACGACCGAGAGCCGGGTTCCCGGCGCAGGCGTGGGTGCTGAGACTCCACTCACTGTTGCTGCTGCTGTTGTTGTTGCATCTGCCATGCGGCCAAGACGGAGGATGAGCGGAACTCCGCCGCCGGGCAAAGCTGAATCCGCTCCGGCATCAGGACATAACTCGCGAAAACCGCTTCGCCGATCCGGTTGAAGCGCGCTTGCAGGGAATCGAGATATCCGTGAAGTCCCATGGCGAAGGCGTCGTCGGTGACGCCGTAGTTGAGGTCGGCGAGAAGACGACCGGTCTCGCGCTCGGCGTCGTTGCCGAAAGTGCCGCGCGGAGTTCCCGAGATCCGGTGCAGGCTGGCATCCATCTTTTCCACGCAGAAGCGGACCGAGCGGGGAAATTTCTTGGAAAATACCAGGAAATCCACCACGCCGCGGGCGGTGATGGCGCGCTCGAAGGCGCGGAAAGCACCAAGCGCACCACAGGAACGCAGGATGGCTGACCAGTGGAGCGCGGCGGACTGCGCGTCATCCGCGCCGCCGGGCAGGTAGCTGGCGACATCGAGGAAACGCGTCGTTTTATCCGCCCGTTCCAGGTGGCGGCCGAGTTCCATGAAGTCCCAGTCCTCATCGCGCGAGGTGGTGGATGCGGCGATGCCGAGGAAGGTCACCGCCGAGCGGCGGATGTACTCATAATAGCGCGGCGGGTCCGAGGCGATCAGGCGGCTTGCCTCCCCGGAGCGTGTGAAGAGGTAAAGCGAGTTGAGCTCCTCCCACAGATCGTCGGAGAGCTGGTCGCGCACGGTGCGGGCGTTCTCACGGGCGAGGGCGATGCATGAGGTGATGCTGTTCGGGTTGCGCGGATCGTCTGTTAGGAAACGGATCACCTCGGTGCTGCCGGCCTCGTCATAGAGCGGACTGAAAGTTTCCTCGTCGCCGGTGCTGAGGATGATCGGCTGCCAGAAGCCGCGCAGGCGGTCGCTATCGAGCCGCTCGGAATCCAGCAAGAGTTGCTGGTTCACATCGATCAGGCGCGCGAGGTTGTCGGCCCGCTCGACATAGCGGACCATCCAGTAAAGCGTGTTGGCGACGCGGGATAACATGATTTTCAGGATCAGTGGCGGAGCACCCAGGTGTCCTTGCTGCCTCCGCCTTGGGAGGAATTGACGACGAGCGAGTCCCTGGTGAGCGCCACGCGGGTGAGGCCGCCGGGCACGATCCTCACTTCATCGCCATAGATGATGTATGGTCGCAGGTCGATGTGGCGGCCTTCCATCGCGCCGTCGCACCATGTCGGCGCGCGCGACAGGGAAATCACCGGTTGGGCGATGTAGTTCCGCGGATCGGCGATGATCAGCTGGCGGAATTTTTCAATCTCTTCCTTGCTGGCGGAGGGGCCCATCAACATGCCATAACCGCCGGATTCGTTCGCGGCCTTGACCACCAGTTCCGGCAGATGTCCGAGGATGAATTTCAAATCTTCCTCATCGCTGGCCAGGTAAGTCGGCACGTTCGGCAGGATCGGTTTCTGGCCGAGGTAATATTCGATCATCCGCGGCACGAAATGATAGATCACCTTGTCATCGGCCACGCCGGTTCCCACGGCGTTTGCGAGCGCCACGTTGCCCGCGCGGTAGGCGTTCATCAGGCCGGGCACGCCGAGCACCGAGTCCTTGCGGAAAACCACGGGGTCGATGAAATCGTCATCAATGCGCCGGTAGATCACATCCACCCGCATGAGGCCGCGGGTGGTGCGCATGTAAACGAAATTCTCCACCACCACGAGGTCTCCACCCTCGACGATGTCGATGCCCATTTCCCTGGCGAGATAGCAGTGTTCGAAATAGGCGCTGTTGTGGCATCCGGGAGTGAGCAGCACGCAGACCGGGTTGTCGTCGCGCCGCGGCGAGATGTGGTGAAGCATGTTGAGCAGGTCGCGCGGATACGAATCCACCGAGCGCACGCCCATTTCATCGAACAATCCGGGAAACGCGCGTTTCAGGGCGTTGCGGTTTTCAAGCAGGTAGGACGCGCCGGACGGGCAGCGGCCGTTGTCCTCCAGCACGAAATACTGACCGTCCGCGCCGCGGATCAGGTCGCTGCCGCAAATGTGGATGTAGATGTCGCCCGGCACATCCACGCCGCGGAATTCCGGGCGGTAATGTTTCGCCTGCTCGATGTAAAAGCGCGGGATGACCTCGTCCTTGAGAATCTGTTGATCGTGGTAAATATCGTGCAGGAACAGGTTGAGCGCCATGATCCTCTGGGAAAGCCCTGCCTCCAGGTGCTCCCACTCATCGGCCGGCATCACGCGCGGCACGGGGTCGAAGGGGAAAATCCGCTCGGTTCCCTGCTCGTCGTGATAGACGTTGAAGGTGATTCCCTGGCGCAGGAAGTAGAGTTCGGAGTTCGCCTTGCGGGCGAGGAAGTCCTTCTGATCGATGCCGGCGAAGCGCCGCAGCAATGGCGCGCAATGATCGCGCACGGTGCCGTCCGCACCGAACATTTCGTCGTAAAACACGCCGGGATCGTAGCCCTTGAACATTTCCATGGGTTTCGCCAAACCCATAGCACGCGGCGGGCCAAGTTTTGCGGCCGCTCTCAATCCTCCGGA
>CAXNHR010000093.1:0-9503 GCA_964202135.1 Luteolibacter sp.
GGAATGAGGTTGAGAATCTGCTTGAGGACGACCACATTGGCCCGGGTTGGTGTAGTTTTGTTCATAACACCCTACCGAGTGGCAGGGATTTCAACTCAACACCAGCCCGCTTTTTTCCCTAGCTAAGCCGTCCTGTGGGACGGCAGTGAAAATAAATCACCCGCCATGATCGACGATCTACTCTCGCGTGTTTTCTTCAACCAATGGACCGTCTTAGGCGTGGTTGCGGTGCTGCTCCTGTTGTTCGCGGAAGCCGGTTACCGCATCGGCACTGCCGCCCGCAGGCGTAATCCTGACGCGGCAAGCGGACACAGCGGCAGTGTCCAGGGTGCCGTCCTCGGTTTGTTAGGGCTTCTGCTCGGATTCAGTTTCGCCATGGCGGTCGGCCGTCACGACACCCGTCGCGCGCTCGCCGTCGAGGAGGCAAACTCGATCGGCACCACCTGGTTGCGCGCGGATTTCCTCGGCGATACCCGCGGCAAGGAAGCCCGCGATCTATTGCGGCGCTACACCGCGCACCACCTGTCAGCCTACAAGGCGTCCCATGATCCCGCCGTCTTCCGCCAACACATGGATGAATCCACCGCCATCCAGAACCAGCTCTGGAAAATCGCCCGCGCAGCCGCCATCGAGAAGCCGGACGCGGTGACCACCAGCTTCATCAACACCTTGAACGAGACCATCGACTTGCAGACAAGCCGCCTCGCCGCCTCGCGCAACCACGTGCCCGGAGCGGTTTGGCTGTTGCTCTTCATCGTCGCCTCCTGCGGGGCTTGGGCCAGCGGCTATGGCTGCGGCACCGGCGGGGATCGTTCCGCATTCAGCCAGGTGATTTTCCCGCTGCTCATCGCCGTGGTGATCACCCTGGTCGCGGACATCGACCGCCCGCTCCGCGGCATGATCGGCGTGAGCCAGAAGCCGCTGGAAGAGCTGCTGGAAACCATGGACTCCAATCCTTGAAGCGCACCGGGTTGACGAACGATTCCCCAAAAGCTCCGGCTTGCGAAGCGCGGGCCGTCCCGCTAGTTTCTTCTCACGCACGACCGCATCGCCGACGACGCGCGCTTCGCCCTGCTCGCGAAAGTGAGACAGGCGCGGATGATGTCCGGCGAGGAACGGATCATTGCCGGAATCCAACTGTTTGCGGGTGTGTGCGAAAGGATGAAGGAAGGCATCCGCGATGAACGGCCTGCGGCGGCAGACGAAGAAGTTCACAACCTGCTATTACAACGCCTTGCTAAACTCCGCAGACTCACACGCCAGCGCAAAGCCCTCCCATGAAAACCGGCGAGGACGCAGTGGGCTTGTTGCTCGACATTCTGAACGGGCAGTCGCTCGACTACATGGTCGTCGGCTCGTTTTCCTCCAACCGCTACGGAGTCCCCAGAGCCACCAAGGATGCCGACTTCGTTCTTAGGATCATGGCCGCCCAGCGGGAAATGTTATTTGCCGCGCTTCCCGAGTCATTCCGCATCGATCCACAAGTGAGCTTTGAAATGGTCACCGGCACTTGGCGACAAATCATTCAAATTCCGGAAATACCCTTCACCATCGAGTTGTTCGAGTTGAGTGGCGACGCGCACGATCAATCGCGGTTTGACCGGCGCAGGAAACTCACGCTGCTCGGCAGGGACGCATGGCTGCCACCAGCGACGACACCCAGATGGTCTCCGCCGTCGAAATGAAGGACGGAGGAAACATGCACTTCGTCCTCATCGGCGCGCCCGATGGAGATCCCGGCCTCGACTTTGTCAAAAATTGAATGTAGCTCCGCGCCAACCGGCCTTGCGCATCAATGATGCCGTGGCATCATTTTTTAACGAATCATGCCGCGCCGCATTCTCAAGGACCGTTTGTAATCACTCCATCAACTCATGAAAACACTCCACATCCCGGCCATTGCCGCCATCGCCATCTATCAGTCCGCTTTCGCCCAGTCCCCCGCCGCCTTTGAAAGCTCGCTGCAAATCAACGCCGCCGAACTCCTGCCCGCCGAGTCGCTGCGCGGCCCGTCCCACCGCGTGCGGGATTTCGCCTTCACGGACGGTTACATGGTCCACTTCGACATCGACACCGACTTCGGCACCTTCGAGGCGGTGGGCGTGCCACAGGTGAAAGTGCGCATCGCCGAGGCCGAGGCGATCCGCAAACTGGTGGAGACATCAAAGGGGGATTTGTTCGCGGAAGGGCTCAAGCGTTCGATCACGCAGCCGATCGATGCGGTGAAAAACATCGCCAAGGATCCGGTGACATCGATCAAACGCGCGCCCAAAACCGTCGGCCATTTTTTCAGCAAGGTAGGATCTTCAGTCGAACGAGGCGTGAACAAGATCAAGGCCGATGGCGAAGCCGGGGAAAGCCCGAGCGCCGGCGAAATCGGCAACGCCGCGAGGAACGCCGCGGGATTTGATAAGGCTAAACTCGATACCGCCAGACAACTCGGCGTCGATCCCTATTCGGACAACGCCCGCCTGCAGGAGGAAATGGACAAAGTCACCTGGGCATTCTTCGCCGGTGGCCTGCCCCTGCGCGTCGGAGCCGCCGTGGCATCCGCAGGAGTGGCCGTGGCCGCCACCAATATGGTCGGTGTGCCGGAGGAAACCTACGCGCTGACCCAATCCGAACTCGCCCTGCGCGACCACCGCTCGCTTACGGCGATGGGTCTCAAGGAAGAGGACATCAAGGACTTCCAGATCCAGCCGAACCTGAGCACCACCCGCCGCCACCGCATCGTCAAGGCGCTCGAAGCGCTTCCCGGCACGGCCGGCCGCGGCCGCATCGTCCTGCTGGCCAATTCGTGCGAGACCGCCCGCCAGGCGGATTTCCTCGTTTCAGCGCTTTCGATGCTCGCCGAGCGCCAGCGCAGCGGTGCCGTGGATTACAAAGAGCTCCATGTTTACGGCCGTCTGCCCGCCGCAATCACCGCCGATGGCGTGATCGAAATCCCGGCTCCGGTGGATCATGTGACGTGGACCGAGCAGGTCGCCGGAGTCGCCCAGCGCGATGATCTTGGCACGGGTACCAGACGTCTGGTCCACACCGGCCGCTTGTCCGAAGCCGCCAGCGCGGGATTTGCCGCAGCCGGCTGGCAGACTCTGGCTGTTGCTTATCCGTGACGCGGCCGTGCGCACTCAGAACGGATTGTCGAAAACCGAGTCTCCGGGATCGATTTCGAGCATCGCGGAAATGTGCTTGGTGGTGAGCTCGCCCATGGTCTTGCAGTTCTGATAGTCGCTGCTGCCGTGCATGCGGTCGAGTTCCTTGGCGAGCGTGACGACATGTTCGCGCGGCGCGAGTTCCTCCCGGCGCATCACGCCAAGCAAGGCGCGCAGCCGGCTGCTCTCCACCTTGGCGCGGCGCGACATCTGCGAGTGCTCCTCGGCCACATACTGGTCGATGCTCTTGCGGTTGAGCACCTCGAAGGCGAGCTTTGTCACCGCGCGGTTCGACCGGAAGCGGAACGCGAGATAGATGTTTCCCCTGCCTTCATACGACTGCTGGTCGAAGTCGATGGCGCGGACGCGGTATTGGACTTCCTCGAAATCCGGCGTGATGTCCACCACGTAGTTGACGCTGCGCATGTCACCTAACAGACGGATGAACGTCCGCTCGTTGAACTTGGTGAACTCCTTGGCGATGCGCACCTTGTTGAGGCCGGGCTGGCTGAGGTAATCGCGCAGGAAAACGTCACCCGGCACGCCGGCGATGTGCTCCTCGATCAGGGTGTTGCCATTGACCAGGTAGTTGATGCGGTTGGGCGAGAGGATGTGCTCGAGTTCGAGGCCGTAGATCCGCGAGGCATCGGCGTGTTTCACATAAAAGTAGTCGGAGTTGTCGTTGAAGAGGTTGGTGATGCGAATGCGGAACGGGCGGGAGTTTCCGAAATCGCCAAAGTCGATGCGATCCACCAGCAGGTGCTCGTGCTGCTTGACGTCGCGTCCGAGCTTGAGCTCGGTGTAGATGGCCGTGAGGCGCGGCAGGATTTCCGCGAAGACCTCCGGCGGATACATCACGGTGAGCCAGAGCGTTTCGCGGCCTTGCGGGTCCTCATAAGGAATCGCTCCGGTAAAACGGCAAAGCTCGTCGTAGATCTTGGGAATGTCCCGCTGGCGGTCGAAGTGATAGAGATACTGGCGCAGTGCCTGCGAGACAGGGTAGCGGATTTTGCGCCGGGCGATCACGCGCGCAGGCTAACGGATACCGGAACCGGATGCCAGCACGGGTTTTGTGCAGCGCTGACACGACGACCAAGGTGGGAACTGCCAGGCTGAATTACGCTCTTCACCTTTCCGAGCCAGCGGGATTTACTCATCCCGATGCCTGACAACAATCCGATCCTCAACAACCCTTACGAGGAGCCCCGGCTGCACTACGCCACCAACGTCGAAGGCGAACTGGATTACGAACAGGTCATGGAAGGCCGCCGTTTCTTCACCGGCCAGGTGGCGGCCATGCCGGTCACTGTGGGCCCGCAGAAGGAGTTCGCCTCCGTCAGCGACGACATCGTCCGCGGCCAGGTCAACCTGCTGGTCAACCTGATCCGTCGCGAAATCGGCACATGGCGTGACTCCAAATATCCCAACATCACCCGCGTCACCTCCGAACTGTTGCGCTTCTGGTTTCTCAATCCGGAGCGCCACTCCACCGCCCGCCTGTTCTTCGCCCAGCGCGAGGCCATTGAAACCGCCATCTGGCTCAACGAAGTGGCGGAGAAATCCAACGCCGGAACCCACATCCTCTCCCGCCTTGCCGAAGCCCGCGCCACCATCGGTGACGACCCCGCCGACCAACTCCCGCGCATCGCCTTCAAGATGGCCACCGGCACCGGCAAGACCGTGGTCATGGCCGCGCTCGTTCTCTATCATTTTCTAAACCGTCAGGAATACACCAGCGACACCCGCTATGCCGACAACTTCCTCGTCGTCGCCCCCGGCGTCACCATTCGCGACCGCCTTTCCGTCCTCCGCGTGCAGACCAACCGTGACGCGCTCGAAGCCGACTACTACACCCAGCGCACGCTCGTTCCACGCCAGTTCGCTCACCGTCTTCCTCTGCTTAACGCCCGACTCGTCATCACCAACTTCCATCAGTTCGAGCCTCGCGTTCTATCTGGAAACAAACGCGGAGCCCTCGATGGCAAACTCGGCCCCGACGGAAAGAAAAACGAGCCCCGCGAAGACTTCGCGCTCGTCCTACGCCGCCTGATGCCCGCCTTCAAGGCCGGCACCCGCCTGCTCGTCCTCAACGACGAGGCCCACCACTGCTACCTGCCGAAACCCGGTGACAAGACCAAAGCCGATGGCGAAAACACCGTCGAGGAAAACGCCCGCGCCGCCGTTTGGTTCTCCGGCCTGCGCGAACTCCACCGCCGCTTCAAGCTCCGCTCGGTTTACGACCTCTCCGCCACGCCCTATTACCTCACCGGCTCCGGCCACAAGCCCTACACGCTTTTCCCCTGGGTCGCCTCCGACTTCGGCCTCATCGACGCGATTGAGTCCGGCCTCGTCAAGATCCCCTACCTGCCTGTTCGCGACGACACCCAGTCGCTCAAGCTCCCGGTCCTGCGCGACCTCTACGGCCACGTGAAGGACGACCTGCCGAAAGCCGGCATCACCCGCCAGCGCCAGCGCGCCAAGGAAAGCGGCGAGGAACTCAAGGAAGCCCCGCCGAAAATCCCCGACCTCGTCCAACAGGCGCTCGACCAGTTCTATCAGCACTACGAGGAGGAATTCAAAAGCCGCGTCCACACCGCCGGTGCCCGCGGCGACCAACAGCTCACGCTGGAGGACACGCCGCCCGTTTTCATCGTCGTCTGCAACAACACCGGCGTCTCCCGCGAGGTGTATAAATTCATCGCCGGATACGAGTTCGAGCAGGACGGCGAAACCCACGCCATCTCCGGCCGCTACGATCTTTTCTCCAACTACGACCCGCACTCCCGCGTCGCGAAATCCAAGCCGCCCACCTTGCTCATCGATTCGGACGCATTGGAAAACTCCGGCCAGATCGACGAATCGTTCCGGAAAATCTTCGCTCCGGAGATCGCCCAGTTCCGCAAGGAATACGCCATCCGTCACGGTCAGGGCGCGGCCGAAGACATCGGCGAGGCGGAAATCCTCCGCGAGGTCGTCAACACCGTCGGCAAGCGCAACTCCCTCGGCTCCCACGTCCGCTGCGTCGTCTCCGTGTCGATGCTCACGGAAGGCTGGGATGCCAACACGGTCACCCACATCACCGGCCTGCGCGCCTTCGGTTCCCAGCTCCTATGCGAACAGGTCGCCGGCCGCGCCTTGCGCCGCAAGTCCTACACCCTGCTGCCATACGATCCCGTCACCGGCGAGCGCCTCACCGAAAAGCAGGCGAAGGCACGCAAGGAGGAAAACGTCCTGTGGAAATTCCCGCCCGAATACGCCCACATCATCGGTGTTCCGTTCAAGCTCTTCAAAGGCGGCTCCGCCTCGCCCGTCGATCCGCCCGCCACCACCCGCATCCATTCGCTCGACGAACGCGACGCGCTCGAACTCACCTTCCCCAACGTCGAGGGCTACCGCGTCGAAACCCGCGAGGGAGATCTAACAGCCGACTTCACCGGCATCGACGACTACGAAGTCCAGGGCCACAAGATACCCACCGAGACCGCGCTCGCCACCGCTTTTCAGATCCACGAGATCAAGCTCTCCATCGACGACATCCTCGAACAAACCCGCGATCAGGAAATCATCTACCGCATCTCCAAGGATCTGCTCCGCGATTACTTCCAGGACGAGAAATCCGGCGCGCCCTCCTTCGAGCACTTCCACGGCGTGAAAGCCATCGTCGCCGATTGGTATGAAAACCGTGTCCGCGTCATCGGCAAGGACGCCCGCTACAAGAAACTCCTCTACTACGGTGATCGCGACGGCGGCCGCGCCCGCATGGTCGCCCACATCCACCGCGCCATCTCACAGGGCAGCGCATGCGCCGACACCATCCGCCCCATCCTCAACCACTACAACCCGCAGGGCTCCACCCACCACGTCCAGGGCAACACCTCCAAAGACACCTGGGCCACCCGCTTCTCCCATGTGAACCGCGTCGTCATGGACTCCGGTTGGGAAGGCCTCGCCGGGAAAACCCTCGACGACATGTGCGATGAAGGCCACGTGCTCGCCTGGGTGAAGAATTCCTTCCTCGGCCTCGAGATCCCCTACATCGACAAAGCCGGCGAACAACGCCGCTACCTGCCCGACTTCATCGTGCGCCTGAAAAAGCCCGACGGCTCCCTGCTCAACCTCGTCATCGAGATCACCGGCATGAACAAGGACAAGGCCGAGAAAAAGCACACCGTCACCACCCGCTGGCTGCCCGCCATCAACGCCGTCCGCCACCTCCACGCCCGCCCCGGCCAATGGGGCGAACACCCTTGGTCCTTCATCGAACTCGACGGCGAAGCGGCCTTGGCCGACCTGCGGAACCGCGTGCTGGAACACGCGAATCTTATTTAACGGGAATCATGACGAAAAATGCAATCCGCTGAAAACCAACGACATCTTACTTAACGAGAAAAACGACAACGTGAAAATCTGGATCCAACAATGCAAGGAACTCCTCGATCACACCTTGGGCCTGTTGCCTCAGGAGATCGATGCGCTCGATTGGAAACAGGACATTTCCCCAAACAAAGAACGGCTGAAGGAACATCTTTCCGCTTTCGCTAATCTGCCGGGCGGAGGTTTTCTCGTCTTTGGAATCGCCGATGCTGGGTGCGTCGTCACCGGCATCAAGCCCGCCCAAGCGACCACGATTGTCGAACGAATCATCAATCTCGCCCGCGAGGCGCTTGAGCCGCCGGTTCAAATCGACCACTCGCCCTTGGATTATCAAGGGGCAGCACTCCAGTTGGTTCACATCAAGGAAAGCCCCATCAAACCCGTCGGCATTCGGGGTCGCGGCTTGGAAGAAGCCTATGTCCGTTCCGGCGGCTCCACCCGCAAGGCCACCCGGCAGGAAATCGCCGGGCTGATGCTCAACAGCCACACCCCGCGCTGGGAGGATCTCCGCGCCGGTCCGCTGCGCACCAGAGAGGAAACCCTCACCATGCTGGATGTGGAAAGCATCGCCAAACTCCTTGGCAAGCCACGCCCGGTGGATGCGGATTCCGCCATCGATTGGCTTATCGAACTGCGCTTCATCGAACGCTACAACGGCCAAGGCTTCTACATCACCCACCTCGGTGCCATTTCCGCCGCACGGAATCTGGAGGATTTCCCGGATCTCGCCCGCAAGGCGGTCCGCATCATCCAATATCAAGGCACCTCCAAAACCTCCGGCAGCAAGGAACTTTCGTCCCGCTCCCGTGGCTACGCCGTGGATTTCGAAGAATTGATCGCCTTCGTCAATGCCCTGCTTCCTTCCTCCGAGCATTACCCCGGCGGCATCCGGAAAAATATCCCGCTTTATCCTGAAATCGCTCTCCGCGAACTCATCGCCAACGCCCTGATCCACCAGGACTTCTCCGTCACCGGCGCTTCGCCGATCATCGCCCTCTACTCGGATCGCATCGAAATCACCAATCCCGGCGCGCTCCTGCCTTCCAAGTCCATCCGCCGCCTCATCGGCACCACCCCGGAATCGCGAAACGAACGCCTCGCCAAGCAATTCCGGCAATTCGGACTTTGCGAGGAACAAGGCTCCGGCTTGCTCAAAACCCTGACCGCCATCGAAGATGCCGGCCTGCCGCCGCTGATTCTCCAAAGCACGGACAATTCCTTCCGCGCCATCCTCCAGTCTCCTCGCGATTTCTCCAAAATGTCCCCGCAGGAACGCATGGAGGCCTGCTACCAACACGCTGTCCGCCTCTGGTTCGAAAGCCAGTCCCTCACCAATGCGAGTCTGCGCGAACGCCTGCGGCTCTCGAACCGCCATCGTTCCCAAATCAGCACACTGATCCGCGAAGCCATGGCCGCCGGGTTGCTCAAGCCGCGCGATCCGGAAAACCGCTCCCTGAAGTTCGCTGAATACGTCCCTGCTTGGGCCTGAGCATGACCGTCTTTTATTTGAAGAGAAACGCAACGAAATTCACAACCCTCTTATTTCCAGGCACTTCTTATTTTAAGAGAATCGTTACATCCCCGTTCGCCCAGCTTCGCTCCAAGCTCATGAGCTCACTCAACAACTCCGCATTTTTTATTTTAAGAGAATCGTGACGAAAAACTCAATTCGCTCATTTTCAACGACTTCTTACTTAACGAGAAAACGACAAGGCCCTCGAAACTGTAGCGTCGGTCTATGACCGTCGCACTTTCCGCCAACGGCGCGAAACGCCAACGAATCCCGCCACATCTCACTAGCTCGACGGTCGCAGACCGCCGCTACAAAGCACCTCTTCCACTGCTCACTGATCACTGCTCACTTCCCACTTCTTCCACCACTCCCATGCCCAAGCCCCCGAAAGACATCAAGGCCTTCAAGCACAGTGCCGCCAAGCGCGCCCACATCCCCAGCGCCGAGGAGGCCGGGAGCGA
>CAXNHR010000094.1:0-9395 GCA_964202135.1 Luteolibacter sp.
ATCAATGCGGCGAGGTTGGCCGCGTGTTCGGTGGCGCGCGCTTCGAGGTCCGCCATGTCGATGTTTCCGGAGTCATCACATTTCACGCCGATCACCCTCATGCCGCACATCACCGCGGAAGCGGGGTTGGTGCCGTGGGCGGAAACCGGAATCAGGCAGATGTTGCGGTGGCCATCGCCACGGGACAGGTGATAGCGGCGGATGGCGAGCAGTCCGGCGTATTCACCCTGAGAGCCGGCATTCGGCTGCAAGGAAACGGCTGCGAAGCCAGTCACTTCGGCCAACCAGTCTTCCAACAATCCAAGCATCTCGCGGTAGCCCTGGCTTTGATTGGCCGGCACGAAGGGATGCAGCGATGCGACCTCCGGCCAACTCAACGGAATCATCTCGGAAGTGGCGTTGAGTTTCATCGTGCAGGAACCCAGCGCGATCATCGATTCGTTGAGCGCGAGGTCCTTGCTTTCGAGGCGCTTGATGTAGCGCAGCATCTCGGTCTCGGAATGATAACTGTTGAAGACCTTCTGGGTGAGGAAGGCGGTGTCGCGTGAAAGGTCGGCGGCCCATGAGCAGGCGGGCTTATTCTGCTCTGCAAGCGTTGCACCGAAGATCCGGCAGATGGTGGCAAGGTCCTCGATTTCAGTCGTTTCATCCAATGAGATTCCGAGGTGATCGACATCAATGAAGCGGAAGTTGATGCCCGCATGCGCGGCGGTTTCGATGAGAACCGTGGCCTTGCCTGGAACCTTGACGGTGATCGTGTCAAAAAACGGACCGTCTTCCACGGCGGTCTCTGCATTTTGCAAGGAGGCAGCCAGCCGTGCGGTCTTGGCATGCACTTCGTTGGCGATTTTTTTGAGCCCCTCCGGACCATGATAAACGGCATACATCGAGGCCATCACGGCGAGCAGAACCTGCGCCGTGCAGATGTTGGAGGTGGCCTTGTCGCGGCGGATGTGTTGTTCGCGGGTTTGCAGCGACAGCCGGTAGCCGGGTTTGCCGCGCGAGTCGATGGACACGCCGATCAGGCGGCCGGGCATCTTGCGCTTGAGCGCATCGCTGCAGGCCATGAAGGCGGCGTGTGGTCCGCCGAAGCCCATCGGCACGCCGAAACGTTGTGAGGAACCCACGCAGATTTCCGCACCGAAGGTGCCCGGTGCCTTGAGTAGCGTGAGCGCGAGCAGGTCGGCGGCAACGATGGTCACCGCGCTTGCGGCCTTGGCCTTGGTGAAAAATCCGGCGAAATCATCGATGCGGCCGCGGGTGTCAGGGTATTGCACGAGCACCGCGAAGACGCTGCCATCGGCTGGAAATTCAAACATCCGCCAATCGCCGGTAATCACCTTGATGCCGAGCGGTTCGGCGCGGGTCACCACCACGTCGAGTGTCTGCGGATGGACTCGATCCGAAACAAAGATCGCCTTGCCCTTTGGCTTGCCAGCCAGGGCCAGGCTCATCGCTTCGGAGGCGGCGGTGCCTTCGTCGAGCAACGAGGCGTTGGCAACGTCCAGGCCTGTTAGATCGGTGACCATCGTCTGGAAGTTGAGCAATGCCTCGAGGCGGCCCTGCGCGATCTCCGCCTGATAAGGCGTGTAGGCGGTATACCAGCCGGGGTTTTCCAGGATGTTGCGCTGAATGACGCCCGGCGTATGCGTGCCATAATATCCCTGGCCGATGAATGACTTCATCACGCGGTTTTTCCCCATGATCTCCTTCAACTTCGCGAGCGCCTGATGTTCCGGCAGGGCTTCCGGCAGATCGAGCGCTGCCTGCATGCGGATGCCACCGGGGACGGCGGCGTCGATCAGGGTGTCCAGCGAGGCGTAGCCCGTGAGTTGAAGCATTTGATCGCGGTCCGCACCCAAGGGACCCAGATGACGAAGGGAAAAAGCGGAGGAGTCTGCCATAATGATCGGAGGATGGTGTGTACCGCAGCGGCGCAACGCCCTCTCCAATAGTGGAAAATGTCAGTCGCGCAACCCCTGCCATGATGAAAGGCACAAATTCTCCTCCCATGAGAGACAGAATTGTGGAGGCCGAAATCAATTCCCAGTTCGCCTTCATCATCGGCATCAGCCCGCGAACCCTCCAAAAAACTGGGAACAAGGCCACTGACCCGGAACGAACCCCTCCATCATCACCGGCGTCCGCCGCTGTGAGATTTGTAGCGCCGTTGGCGTCCGTAACCTCCCTGATGGCAATCGGGCTCAAAAACTGAATTTTCTGAATTCTTCTCAGTGCCTTCAGTCTTCCTTTGACTTGATGGCATTACGTCCAAGCGGCAAGGGCTTAACCATGTATCCAAGTTTGCTAGCGCTCACTTTGCTTTGTGCTTCAGTGGTTCCAAAAGCTGATCGTCACAGAGAGAGGCTGCGGGTTTTCAGGGCGCGGGTGCGGACGCCCAGTCGGGAATCGTCCCATTGCCGGTCGCCTCGCCAGCGAGCATCCAGGACAGGTTGAAACGCGCGATGGACCCGCGTCCCCAGATTTCATACTGAAGATAGATCCATCCCTCAGAGGCCGTGCCGGCTCGTCCGGCGGCGAGGGATGAGTAGGCGAAGGAACCGGCATCCACCAGGCGTTTCACCGGCCACGTCTCACCGCCGTCGAAGCTCGCCCAGACCGTTCCGCGCTCGCGGGCGGTGTCGCTTTCGACGTTGCTGAAAATCAGGATGTCCCGACCGTGGACCGGCAACCGGATCAGACCGTGCATGAGGCCGTATCGCGAGTTCGTGTTGCCGTCGGGGAGCACGGGGCTCACGCGAAGATCCCGCCACGTCTCGCCGCCGTCATGGCTCCACGCGAAGTGCTTCTTGAACATGTCGAGACCGTCCGTCCCGAGATGCCGCCTCGCGATGAAAAGGATCCGTCCGTCCGTCAATTCCGTCACCGCCGCCTCGTTGGTGCCGAAGGCGGGGAACGGCGCGCTGGTGTCCCAGGTCCGCCCGCCGTCATCGCTGTAGATTGCGTTGCAAAACGCATCGGCCGGACCGCCAGCAATATTTCCGCCCATGTAGTTGCCTGTCGCCCGGAGCAAGCGGCCGCGCCGGTTTCCGAATCTCAGCGTGATGCCGTGCTCGTTCATGTGCATCGAAGGCACGTGGCCGCTGGCCTTCCGGTGGAGCGGATGAATCACCGTCGCCTCATCCAGCGTCCATGTCGCACCGTGGTCGGAACTGCGGTAGATGCGAGGCGGCGGGCCAGGGGGGTGAGAGTTTTCGACGAAAATCAGGACATCCCCCGTGACTTCGTCAACCGTAACGCCGCCGCCGTGAACCCCTTCCTCCACCAGGCTCTCCGGCTCCCATGTCGTGCCACCGTCGAGGCTGCGGCGGACTTTGTAGCCGCCCCCGGCCCATGTGGCAATGACCGTCCCGTCCAGCGCCACGACGACGTTTGGCATCCGGCCGCCCTCAAAGAGCGACTGGATTTCGAGTTTCGGTTCTCCGAGGAAGGTGGCCAATCCGGACTCCTGCGGCGGCGTCCAGCCGGTCCGCTGTTGGATCGACTTCATGCCCTCAATCGAAACTCCGTAAACCCGCATCGTAGAGCGATGGGGGCGGACGCCGACCTGGCCGAGCGGCCCGGTGAACCCGCGCAGGACATGGATTTCCTTGCCGTCGATCACAAAGCGCAACTGGTCGTCCTCCCGTTCGATCGTTGCGACAAACGGCTCGTTTGCGCGAATGATCTCCGTGGCGGGGCCCAGCAAGACCGCCTTGCGGCCGCCAAAGGCGGGGCCCTCGACGAACAGTTTCCGCCCCGAGCCGTCGAGCCCGAAGTGGTTGGCCTTGCCGAAAAGCACCGACGCGCCGGTGCCATCCACGGCTTCCAGCGCGAGGCGCATAGAGATGCGCCCGGACTCGGTTCCGAACTCATGCGGCAGGAAAAGCGGATTGCCTATGCCGCTGCCGCGCACGAACCCATCGCCGGATTCCCACGCTTTGGTCACTGGCGCGTGGACCTGCCGGTAATACGACAAGTCCGCCGCGTTGAATCCCTCGGCGGAATCCGGCGCAGCGGCCGCGATTGAGGCGAGAGCGGGGACCAGCAGGAGCGTATGGACCGCCCGTTTCGCAAACGATAGCCCGGTTGTCTTCATCTTCGTTGGCATGCTGGCACCATGGCGATCAAATTTGAAGCAATCAATGGATTACTCATAGCCAGATAGAATTACCATCTCAAATTATCAAGATCGGTGTGGAAAACTAAGCTGAAGTTGTGGTCCAGACTTCCCTGATGCGGGCGATGGAATCGCGCCAGCGAGCCTGTTTGTAGATCCAGACACGCACCCAACGGATGAAGCGCTGGGTCAGCTCGGTGACTCTCATTGAGCAATAAACCCAGCACGATCACAGGTGCTTGAGTGACGGTTTCACTCGCGCCCGGCGGCGCGCAGGCGGGCGGCGTCCTTGATCACCTTGCGCTGGAGATTCTCGCGCGCGGCGGCGATCGTTTTCCACAAATCAGGCGCAAACCTCTTGGTGAAACCATGGTTTGCCAGCCATCCGGATAGGGTTGCGAGGTCGTTCTCGTCGCCTAACAACTCAGCCAGTTCCGGCAGGATTGGATCCGCCGTGATGCTGTCCTGCGGCAGGAAAACGATCGCTCCGAGCCATGCCTTCACCGCCTTGCGGGCTTCATGGAAATCCCCCTCGGCGCGGCGGTCGAGTTTGCGACAACGGACGAGGGCCTTCTTTTCAAGTTTGGCGAGGCCTTTGGAAATCCGCTCCGGCAGGTGGTCGGCGGGCAGGCTCTGCAACTCTTCGAGAGCCGCGCTCACGCGGTCCACGCACCAGGCAATGGTTTCCGGTGGCGGCCGTCGCGCGGCGGAGTGGGTTTGCTGATCCAGCAATCCGGCGATGGCGGCACAAATCCCGGGGTCTCCCACCCAGCCGAGTTTGTTCCAGGTGTTGAGGCGCGAGACGGCATCCCGCGGGCCGGACAACAGACGGCCGATCGCCTGGATTTCCAGCGCCGCGCTCTTTCCCAGCCGGAATAATGAGAACCCGCCGCGCAACGACTTGCCGAGCTTGCGGATGGCATGAATCTCCTCCGCCACTCTCCCTTTTGAGTCGAGCAAACCGAGCAGTTGTTGTTTCATCGACTCGCAATGAGTCGTCAATCGTTCACGGGCGAGCAGAGCGGTGGTTTCATCCGGAGTGTGCATGGCCGGATGTAAAGACACGGATTCCCCCGCTTGTCAGTGCGGATCGTGTGACAATCTCTTGAAGCAGGTCACAGCTCGAAGCTGAGCACACGGATGATGCCGGGTGCGGCACGCAGGCTGGCAAGCAGCGCGGCGGGCGGCTCGGTATCCACCTCGATCACCGTGACCGCGCGCGAGTGCTCGGGATCACGGCTGAGCGCCATGTTGGCGATGTTGACCGATGCGCTGCCGAGCGAGGTGCCGATCAGGCCGACAATGCCCGGGCGGTCGTCGTTTTCGACAAATAGGAAACATCCGCTGGGGCTGGTTTCCACGTTGTGGCCGGCGATGTGGACGATGCGCGGGGCCTTGCCGTAAAAGGTGCCGGCCACAGTGCAAACCTCATCGCCTTTTACGGCGGAGACTTCGATCAACTCGGTGCAGTTGGTGGCCAGTGCGACGGTGGATTCGGAGACCTGGAGTCCCAGCGCCTTGGCCACGGCCGGGGCGTTGACCAGGTTCACCTGTGCCTCGTCATGGGCTGCGGCGAGGTAGCCGGTGAGCGTTTTGCGGGTGATGAGCTCGGTATCGAGTTCGGAAACCGGGCCAAGATAGGAAACGCGGATCGCATCGCACTGGGCCGGGGCGATTTTCGAGAGCAGCTTGCCGAGCGAGTTGGCGAGGTCGAGGTAGGGGCCCACGCTTTCGAGCGTGCGGCTGTCGAGATTGGGCATGTTCACCGCATTGCGGATCTCGCCGGTGACGAGAAAATCGCGCACTTGTTGGGCCACTTCGATGCCGACGTTTTCCTGGGCCTCCGCGGTGGATGCGCCGAGGTGCGGAGTGAAAACGGCTTTCTTCGCGCCAAACAACGGAAAATCCGCAGTCGGTGGCTCGGTTTCAAACACATCCAGCGCGATGCCGGCGAGTTGTCCCTCGTCGAGCAGAGCCTTGGCAGCCGCTTCATCCACGAGTCCGCCGCGCGCGCAGTTGACCACCAGCGCGCCGCGATTCATCAGATTGAGGCGTTTTTCGTCGAGGATATGGCTGGTTTCCGGCGTGAGCGGGATGTGCAACGTGACGACATCCGCGCCCGTCAGCGCTTCTTCAGGGCTCTCGGCGAGCTCGACCTTGAGCGACTGGGCGCGGGCGGCGGTGAGGAATGGATCGAAGGCGACAACCGTCATGCCGAAGGCCTGGGCGCGCTTCGCAAACTCGGTGCCGATGCGGCCCATGCCGAGGATGGCGAGGCGCTTGCCATTCATTTCAACGCCTTCGAAGGACTTGCGGTCCCATTTTCCGGCGATCATCGAAGCATGCGCCTGCGGGATGTTGCGGGCCAGCGAGAGCATCAACGTGAATGCGTGCTCGGCGGTGGAAATCGTGTTGCCGCTCGGCGTGTTCATCACCACCACGCCGTGGTCGGTGGCGGCGGCGCGGTCGATGTTGTCCACGCCCACCCCGGCGCGACCGATGACTTTGAGGTTTTTCGCGGCAGCGAAAACTTCGGGCGTCACCTTCGTCTGGGAACGCACGACCAAGCCGTGGTAGCCACCGATGATTTTGAGCAACTCATCCGGCTTGAGGCCGGTGTTGACGTCAACGTCGATGCCCGGAGCGTTGCGCAGGGCGTCCACGCCCTTTTCCGAGATGGGGTCCGAAACCAACACACGATAGTTTGCCATAGGCCATGGGCCTTAAACGACCGCCCCCGGACTGGCAAGGGTTTGAGTGTAAAAAAACCGAATCGCACCGGATCGCGCGCTTGGCTGGAGAGGAAGTGGCGCAGTGTCAGTCCCCACGACGCTTCACCAGCAGCAGGTGCTCGCACGCCATCACGCATTCACCGCGCTGGTTGAGGGTTTCGAGTTTCTCCACCACGATGCCGAATTCCGGCCGCTTGTGATCGCGTTTTTCCGCAATGGTCACCCGCGTGCGGATGGTGTCGCCGATGAATACGGCTTTCGGAAAACGCAGCTTTTCATAGCCGTAGGTAATCGCCAGCGGGTTGATTTCCCCGGCGGTCTGGCCGACGCCGATGGTGAAAATAAGGGTGCCGTGCGCGATGCGCTGGCCGAAGGGCTGGGTGGCGCACCACTCCGCGTCCATGTGGTGAGGATAAAAATCCCCGCTCTGGCCGGCGTGGAGAACGATGTCGGTTTCGGTGATCGTCCGGCCGCCGCTACAGCGGGTGAAACCGATTTCAAATTCTTCAAATGCGAGTTCTTTCATGATTCAAATGCCTAGTGATTGGTGAATGTTCTTTGCCGCCGCGCTCAATGCCGCCAGCACGGTCGCCGGTTTTTTGGCTCCCTTCCGGCTCCGCAGCCAGGAAACGGCGAGCGCCGCATGCACCGCGCCACCCGCAGTACCCACGCGCACCACGGCGTCGTCCACGCCTTCGATCGTCTCGTCGCGCGCCGTCACCGAATGCACGGTTTCATCGAGCAACAACCTGCCCGATGCCGTTTTTTCCGGCTCAAAACCCGCGCCGACCTCGATCAACAGCCGGATGCTCTCCGGGCTCTCCTCCCGCGCGATGACCAGCAACTTGCCGCGATCCAGCACGCTGAGGTGGCAGCTTTCGCCGAGGGTTTCCGCAACTTGCCGCATCGGCTCGCGGGCTGCGGCAAGCAGGGTTCGCAGCGGCGAATGCGCCTGTGCCAACTCGAACAAGCGCAGCGTCGGAGCGTATTTTCCCGATGCTGTGTCGCGCCGCAGATAGGCCCGCCGTTCCAGACACACCAGCATCCGGAAAATCTCCGCGCTGCCGCGGTTCAGGTCGCGCGCCAACTCCGCCAGCGAGAGTGGGGACGGCGCTGCGGCCAGCGCCTCCAGAATGTCCAGGCCCTTCTCAAGGGCCGGAACGGAATAGGACGGCGCGGCTTTTTTCTGCGGTTTGGATGCCATGTCGGATTTGCGGCTTGACCGTCACTAATAAAAAACCATTTTGCCAGTGAAAAATTAACCCGACATGAAAGAGATCGCCATTTCCACTGCCGACATCGCGCCGCTGCTGCCGGAAACCCCGAGCCCGATTCTGATCATCGGCACCGGCGGCATCGTCAAGGACGCCCATCTTCCGGCATACCGCATCGCCGGGTTTCCAGTCTGGGGAATCTACAACCGCACCCGTTCCCGCGCCGAGGCGCTCGCCACGGAATATGGCATCGCAAACGTCTTTGATGATCTGGATGCCGCGATCGCCGCCGCGCCGGAAAACATCATCTACGATCTGGCGTTGCCGGCCTCGATGTTTGCCGACGCCCTGCGCCGCCTGCCGCAGGGCTCGCATGTGCTGATCCAGAAACCGATGGGTGAGGATCTCGCCCAAGCCCGCGAGATTCTCGCCGTCTGCCGGGAGCGCGGTCTGCATGCAGCCATCAACTGCCAGCTGCGCTTCGCACCGTTTGTCGCCGCCGCGCGCCGCATCATCGGCGAGGGCCACATCGGCGAGCTGATCGACATGGAGATGCGCCTTACTGTCATGACCCCGTGGGGTTTGTTTCCCTTCCTCAACGGCATCCCTCGCGTGGAAATCGTCTATCACAGCGTGCATTACATGGACCTCATCCGATCTTTCCTCGGAGATCCGCGCAGCGTCCATGCCCGCACCTATCCACATCCTGCGTTTCCGGAACTCGCTTCGGTCAGTAGCTCGATCATTCTCGATTATCCGGATCCGGTCCGCGCCACCATCAGCACCAATCACCTGCACCGCTTCGGAGCGAAACATCAGGAAAGTTATCTCAAGTGGGAAGGCACGAAGGGGGCGATCAAGGCCCGCGTGGGTCTGCTCATGAACTACCCGCACGGGGTGGGGGACGAGTTTGAATACTGTCTGCTCGATGATGACGGGAAACCCGGGGAGTGGCAGACGATTCCAATCGAAGGCTCATGGTTTCCCGAAGCCTTCATCGGCTCGATGGCCCAGGTCCAATGTCACAAGGCCGGCTTGCTCGCCCACATGCTCACCGATGTGGGCGACGTCATTCACACCATGGAAGCCGTCGAAGCCGCCTATGAGTCGGACCGCCGCGGTGGCGTGAGGCCGCAAGATGTTTGAACATGAAACATGAAACATGAAACGTTAAACTTTAAACCACGGGTGTCCGGTTGAATTCAATTCAAGTTTCTAGAAAGCATTTCAAATGAGTGGATTAGGCACAGAAAAGCGTGTGACGGATTTGAACTCTGCGGCGGCATTTTCCAGAATTTTCGTCCATGAACTCCGGACGCTTCATTCTCT
>CAXNHR010000095.1:0-9300 GCA_964202135.1 Luteolibacter sp.
GATGATTACCTCGCCTGCCTGCGCAAGGCCTATCCGGTGGCCGGCTACGTGGCGGTGAATCTATCCTCGCCCAACACCCCGGGCCTGCGCGACCTGCAGGGCGCGGAGGCCAGCGCGCGACTGCTCGGACAACTCAAGACCGAGCAGCAGAAACTTGCTGCGGAGCACGGCAAACACGTGCCCCTGTTGTTCAAGGTCGCGCCCGATCTCGATGAGGACCACATCCGGGAACTATCGAAAGTTTTCCTCGACGGCGGGCTCGACGGACTGATCGCCACCAACACCACGCTCGACCGCAATCAGGTGACAAGCCATCCGCGCGCCAACGAGGCTGGCGGACTTTCCGGAAAGCCATTGTTGGAGAAAAGCAACGAAGTCCTGCGCGCCTTCGCCAGCCACCTCGGCGGGCGCATCCCGATCATCGGCGTGGGCGGAATTTCCTCGGTGGAAGACGCACGCGAAAAAATCCGCGCCGGAGCCTCGCTGGTGCAGATCTACACCTCCTTCATCTATCAGGGCCCGCGCCTGGTGCGGGAAATCGGCCGGGAGCTTTGAAATTCCCGCCCTGTAGCAACTGCATTTTTTGTTAGGCTTTTTTCCCTGTCTTTGGTTCTCAGGAAGCTGGCTCGTGAGACCAACCGTGGCGCTCCACCATCGTGCGCAACACCTTATCCAGCGTCACGCCGTGAAGGGGATCGTTCGGGTGGGAGTGCATCCCGGTGATGTTGCCCGGCCCCCGCTGGCAGGTCAAAGGGCAAGCGCCTTGCGGAACCCGCCGCAATCCTTCATTGCTTGCGCATGGAACGCGAGGAAATGCCGCTTGATCAACGCTTGCGCCAGGAAATTCTGTTAGCCCGGGGGCGAGTCTATCGTTTCGGAAAACCCACACCGCTCGAAAAACTCGAACTGCCCGGCCCCGGTCCGGAAATCTGGGTCAAACGCGAAGATCTCTCCGTAGTGAAATCCTACAAGTGGCGCGGTGCCTGCAACCGCATGGCCACTCTTACACCCGGCGAGACGAAACGCGGCGTGGTCACCGCCTCCGCCGGCAATCACGCGCAAGGCGTGGCACTCGCCGCCCGAACGCTTGGCATCCGCGCGCGCATTCACATGCCGCGCTCCACGCCCAAGGTGAAACAATCCGCCGTTCTCAGCCACGGCGGCGAGTTTGTGGAAATCCTCCTCTCCGGCGATAGTTATGACGACGCGCTGCAAGCCGCCCGCGAGGACGAGGCACGCAGCGGAGCGGTTTACATCCACGCCTATGACGACCTGCTGGTGATGGCCGGCCAAGGCACGATGGCCGATGAAATCGTCCTTTCTGGCCACGGCCCCTTCGATGCCGCATTCCTCCAGATCGGCGGCGGCGGCCTCGCGGCGGGCGTTTCCACCTGGCTGAAAACCTACTGGCCGGACATCGCGATCACCGGCGTTGAAGGCATCGGCCAGGCATCAATGAAAGCCGCGTTCGACGCCGGCAAGCCGGTCGCGCTTGAACAGGTGGATCTGTTCTGCGACGGCACGGCTGTTAGAAAAGCCGGCGGCATGCCATTTGAAATCTGCCGCCACACGCTGAATCGCATCGAGACCGTCACCAACGCAGAGGTCAGCCATGCGATGCGTGTTCTGTGGGAAGGCCTGCGCTGTATTTCCGAGCCGTCCGGAGCCATGGGACTGGCCGCCGTGCTCAAACACCGTGAAAAACTGGCCGGCAAGCGCGTTCTAGTGGTGCTTTGCGGAGCCAATATCGATTTCCTGCAAATCGGCCTCGTCGCCCAATCCGTGGGTGCTACGGACCAGGCCAGCCGCACCTTGCGCGTGCGCATCGCCGAACGTCCCGGAACGATGCTGGAACTCCTGGACTCCTGCTTCGAGGGCATCAACATTTCGGATTTTCAATACGGAAAAACCAGCGAGTTCGATGCCTGGCCGGTCTTCACCCTGAGCTCCGACGATCCGGGCGGACTCGACCACCTGCCCGCCAAGCTCGATTCCGGCGGCTTCGAATGGCAGGAACTCACCGCCGCCGAAGATGTCGCCTTCCGCGCCATCCCGCTGCGCGGAGACTTGCTCAAAAACCCGGTCTTCCTGCGCCTCGACTTCTACGAACGCCCCGGTGCCCTGCACGCATTCCTGGACAAGCGGGTGCGCGGCAACGCGATCCTCTGTTATTTCAACTACCGCCAGTCCGGCGAACGCATCGGCCGTGCGCTCATCGGCCTGGATTTCCCCTCACCCTTTGAACGCGACGCCATGATGATGGCCATCCCCTCGAACGGCGACGGCTACCGGCTCTGCGAACGATTGGACGAGCCAACCTGCGCGCGCCTGACCGGCAGGACCTGCTGAACAGGTCAGAACTTCAGCTTCGCCGGCCGCACGGCATCGCGGTTGAGTTTTTCACAAACGATCCGGCACAGCTCGAAAACCATTGGATCGGCGATCCGGTAAAGAACCTGCGTCGCCTGCTTGCGGCGCGATACCAGCCCGGCGTCGTGCAGGATCTTGAGCTGTTTGGAAACGTTCGCCTGGCTGGTGGTCAGGCAGGCGACAATGTCCGAGACGCTCATTTCATCGGCCTTGAGTTCCTGGACAATCGCCAGCCGCGTCGGCTCGGCGAAAGCACGGAACAACGCGGCCACCCGTTCGAGCTGTTGCGCATTGAGTTTCATCGGCGGCGAAAATATCCGGATAATTTTTACTTGCAAGTATAATTATGTGGCTATATAGCGATCCCGCTAACCAAAACCGACCCCAGCCAATCAATGAAAGTCCAAGCCAAACAAGTTCAACAAGACCTGCAATCGGGCAAGCGCGTGGCGCTCATCGACGTCCGCACTCCGGTGGAGCACGAGGAGATGCGCATCGCCGGATCGCGCCTGATGCCGCTCGACAAGCTCGATGCCGCCTCTGTGAAAGCCGCCGCCGAGGGCAACGAACGCTGCATCCTGATTTGCCGCAGCGGCAAGCGTGCCGAGCAGGCATTCGAAAAACTCCGCGCCGCTGGTTTGGAAAACCTCGTCATCCTCGAGGGCGGCGTGACCGACTGGGAAACCGCCGGGCTGCCACTCGAGCGCAGCACCCGCAGGCGCCTGCCGCTCATGCGCCAGGTCCAGCTCATCATCGGCGTGCTCGCCATCACCGGCTCGATCCTCGCGCTGACAGTGAACAAGAACTTCGCCATCATTCCGGCAATTCTTGGTGCCGGACTCACCATGGCCGGTGCCACCGGCTGGTGCGGATTGGCCATTCTTTTGTCCAGGATGCCCTGGAACAAAGTGGAATGCGGCGGCCGCAACGTGCAGTCCTGCTCGGTCTAACAAAAAAAACCTACACCTCCATGTTCCTGCGCCAAATCACCGATTCCTCGCTCGCGCAAAACGCCTATCTCATCGGCTGCCAGCGCACGGGTGAGGCCATCATCATCGATCCCGAGCGCGATCCCGACCGCTATTTTCAAGCGGCGTCCGAAAACGATCTGCGCATCACCGCCGTCGCGGAGACCCACATCCATGCCGATTACCTCAGCGGCGCGCGTGAACTCGTGGAGCGCCACGGAGCGGTGGCCTATCTGTCCGGAGAAGGCGGGCCGGACTGGCAGTTCGAGTGGGCCAAAGGAAATCCCAAGGCCCGGTTTCTCAAACATGGCGATGTGTTCCGCGTCGGCAACATCGAGTTCAAAGCCCTGCTCACACCCGGCCACACGCCGGAACATTTGAGTTTTCTCGTCACCGACATCGGCGGCGGCGCGGATGAGCCGGTCGCCTTTCTAACAGGAGACTTCATCTTCGTCGGCGATGTCGGCCGGCCGGACCTTCTGGAAAGCGCCGCCGGCCAGGCCGGTGTGATGGAACCGAGCGCGCGCACCTTGTATGCCAGCCTCCGCGCCACGGCGGATCTGCCGGAGCATCTGCAAATCCTTCCCGCCCACGGCGCGGGCAGCGCCTGTGGCAAGGCACTCGGCGCGGTGCCAAGCAGCGTGATGGGCTACGAGCGGAAATTCAACGCCGCATTCCGCGAAGCGCTCACCGGGTCGGAAGACCAGTTCGTCGAGCACATCCTCGCCGGCCAGCCCGAGCCGCCGCTCTATTTCGCCCGCATGAAACGCGACAACAAGCTCGGCCCCGCGCTGCTGACTGATGGCAAGCCGCCCACGCCGAAACGCATCACCGCGGACCAGCTCGGCGAGTGGATCGGCAAGGCCGCCATCCTCGACCTGCGGGCCGACCGTGCCGCCTTCGCCGCCGGGCATTTTCAAGGCGCGCTCTTCGCTCCCCTGTCCGGCGGCAAGCTGCCGATCGCCGCAGGTTCCTATGTCGATGAAGATGCGAGCATTCTGTTAGTCGTCGAAAACGAAGTGCAAGTGGACGAAGCGGTGCGTCAGTTGATCCGCATCGGGCTGGACCACATCGATGGCTGGATTCCGGCGGCGGAGGCTCTAACCGCATCATCTTTCATCACCACCTATCCACGCATCGCTGCGGCGGATCTTGCGGCGGACGCGATCGTGCTCGACGTCCGCGGCGCGGATGAATTCGCCTCGAAGCATGTGAAGGGCGCGAAAAACATCGCCTACACCCGGCTTGCCGCGCGTTTCGATGAAATTCCGCCTGCAAGCCCGCTGCACGTCCATTGCGCCGGCGGCCTGCGTGCCGCCATCGCCGCCGCCTACCTCGCCAGCCGCGGACGCGAAGTGATCCATGTCGATGGTCCGTTCGCGGAAATCCCCGAGTCGATGAAATCATGAAAACCACGCTCGTTCTGTTAGTTTTCGCGCTGGTCGCGTGCGAAAAGCGCGAACCTGTGAGCCACATCCCCAGCGAGGAGGCGGTGAAGCTCGCGCGCGAAGCGGCGCAGGATGCCTTTGCCCAACTCTCCAGTGAGCTTGCCAAAGCAATCGAGACTGGCGGACCCGTCGCCGCCATTCCGATCTGCTCGGAAAAGGCACAACCGTTGGTCGCAGAAGTGGCGTCACGGCGGCAACTCGGGCTGCGACGGCTCAGCGACCGCCCGCGCAACCCGCAACAACAGGCAAGCGGGAAGGATCTCAACACCATCGAATCGTTTCGCTCCGCCATCCAAAACGGAACCGCACCCGAACCAGCACTGGAGAAAATGCCGGATGGCAGTACCCTCGTGCGACTTCCCATCGTCGTGAGCCAGCCACTTTGTCTGCAATGCCATGGCACGGATGCCGACATCGCCGCGGAAACCCGTGATGCGATCCGAAAACTCTATCCGCAGGATCAAGCCACCGGGTATCAACTCAACGACCTGCGCGGCATCTGGCAGGTCACACTCAGCGGGCCGCCCGCACCATGAACGCACTTGCCTTCATTGGAGCAATCGGCATCGGGCTTGCGCTCGGACTGACGGGTGCGGGCGGCAGCATCCTCACGCTGCCGGTGCTGGTTTATCTGGCGGGTATTCCGCCGCGCGAGGCGGTGGGCTTGAGCTTGTTGATCGTCGGCACCGCCGCAGCGGTGGGCGCATGGCAGCGGGCGCGCGCCGGCGAGGTGCACCTCAAGGCCGCAGGCATGTTTGCGTTATCCGGCATGGTGGGAGCCGCACTGGGAGCCAAGCTCACGCCACTGCTATCCCCATCCGCGCTGATGCTCAGTTTCGCCAGCCTGATGGTCGTGGTGGCGCTTCGAATGTTGCTGGCGGGGAAATCCGCAGTGCAGCCCGCGCCGGAGTGCAAGCCGCTGCGTTGTCTGTTAGCCGGCGGCGCGGTGGGCGTGCTCACCGGATTTCTCGGTGTGGGTGGTGGATTCCTGCTGATGCCGGCACTCGTGAAATTCGCGCGGCTGCCAATCCGCACCGCCACCGGCACCTCGCTGGGAATCATCGCCTGCAACTCGGCCGCTGGCTTTGTGAGCCACCTCGGCGATGCCCCGGTGCCATGGTTGCTGGCGGCCGTCTTCTCACTCATCGCCGCAGCCGGTGTGCTCACCGGCGGCAAGGTGGCCTCAAAATTGCCCGAGAAAACCTTGCGCAAGGCCTTCGCCATCTTCGTTCTGTTAGTCGCCGCCGTTGTCTTCTGGCAGCGGTGAATTTTCCCTCAAAAAAATCCCTCTACGGATTATCTGTGCGGCCGCACGAATAATCCGCAGCCGGTTATTTCACAATCCTTCCACCGAGCGAAAGGATGCGGGCATTGCCTTTGGCGGCCTCGGCTTCGGGGATGTTGCCATCGCGGACATACATCTGTGAGAGGCTGGTCCAAGCCAGCAGGTCGTTGGGTTTGAGGGTGACCGATTGCAGTCCGCAGCCGATGGCTTCCCTGACGTTGCCGGTTTTCAAAAGGGCCATGCCAAGCGCGTGCCAGCCGTCGAAAAACGCGGGATCGAGCTCAACGCAACGTCGATAGAGCACGATGGCCTCTTCGAGCTCACCAAGGGCGAGGTGGCCGTTGGCGTCGTCGAAGAGGGTCTGAAGATCGGCAGCGCCTGACATTGGATTTGGGATCGGCTTGGCGCTTGCAAAGCGCCGCCAGATTCAGCGTTTGTAGAGTTGCTCGACCTTGGCGGCTTCCACGCGGTCCGAGAGCCAACCCATGAAGGCGATCATTTCGTTCTGGCGGCTGGCACTGGCAACCTGGGCGTCGATGCGGGTGGCGGCATCCGCCTGTTTCTCGACCTCGCGCGAGGCGACGTGGATGATGAACGCGCGGTCCGCCTCGGTCAGAACTTCGGCGAGGCTGCCGGGAGCCACGTAGCGGGTGGCTTCAAACAGATTGCGGGGTTCCGCAGCGGGGTCCGGGCGGTAGTCGGATGTGACTTTGGAAAACTCGCGGATCTCAGTGATTCCGGCATCCTTTGCGGCATCCGCGAAGGATTTCCCGGCGGCGAGTGCTTCCTTGATTTTGGCGGCCGCTTCATCGGCGGCAGCCTTCATGGCCGTGGCGGCTTTTTCGGCGATGAACTGGGCGCGCGCCTCGTCCTTGGCTTCCTCAAACGTTTTGGGGCGGGATTTTTCCTCGCCATCGAGGCGGGCGACGAGCCACTGGTTCTCGCCGATGGCGATGGGCTGGGAAAGTTTGGAGACCGGATCGGTGGTGGGCTCGATGCGGAAGAGTTCGTCGGCAGCCTTGCCACCACGGCTGGAGGCACGGAGGCTGACGTCGAGATCCGCGGGTGGCGAGGCTTGGGCAAAGAGTTCGGTGGTTTTGACTTCCCAGCCGTTGGCCTTGGCGAGCTCCTCGAATCCGGAGCCCTTTTGTTGTTCAAGCTGGTAGGTGAATTCGTCCACCTTGGCATCCACTTCGGTTTGTTTCTGGCGGCGGAGCTCGGCGAGCTCGGCGGTTTTTTTGGCTTTTTCCCCGGCCTTTTTCGCTTCGGCGGCCTTCTTGTCCTCATCGCTGGCGGCGGCGTCGACGAGGGTTTCCGGGGCCTCGGGCTCTTCCGCATCGGCAGGCATGTCCGGAGTGGCGATGATGTAGGTGAACTTGCGCAGCGGCTGGGTGGTGAAAGCGTCCTGGATATTTTCCCAGTAGGCCTTGATCTCCTCGTCGGTGGGCTCGATCGCGGCTTGATAAGGATCAATCGCGAGACGAGCCAGGCTGCCGGAGACACGCTGGTTTTCGAGCGCCAGGTTGCCGGCGACGATGTCGCGATTCACGCCGAGCCCGGAGCCGATGATGGCGTTGATTTTCTGTGAGGCGAGGGCGTCGGATGCCAACTCGCGGAGGTCGGCCTCCGTCATGCCGAGGCGGCCGATGCCTTTTTCGATGAAATTCCGGTAGGTTGTCTCATCAAACTTGCCATCGGGACCGGCGAAGGCGCGCAGGCTGCGGATGTAGTCCGAGATTTCCTGTTCGCCGGGATGGACGCCGAAGTCCTCCTTGGCCTGGCGCAGCAGGATGCGGCTGACGAAAAATTTCTCCGCGGCATCGTCCTGGCTGGTGGCCCCGGTGGTGAGGCCCATCATGAACTGATAGAGTCCGAAATCACCGGCACGGGCGAGGCTGGAGGTGAGCTCGAAGGCACCGCTGCCAAGGTTTCTGAACTCCTTGTCGCTGTAGATGCGGCCGTCGATTTTGAGAATTCCCTGCCCACCCACCCCTCCGCGGAAGAGGTCATCCTTGATGCCGATGACGAGGGAAAAGACGACGAGGGCCATGAAGAAGATGATGAGGCCGGTGTATTTGCGGATGTTTTCGATCATGAAAGGAGGGCTGAGGGTTCTGCGAACGCGGGGGAGTTAAGAGAGCCCGCGGCGGTTCTTCAATGGTAATTCTCGGGGATTACGGGGCCGCGCCGTGCCGGGCGGCATCCGGGGATAATCCTGCTTGCCTGCGGCATGGAATGCGGGTTCCTTGGCGTTCAAGATGAATTTCCGCTGGATCAATTCGCTGTTGTGGGGGAATTCCGTGGCACTCGCGTGGATGTGGGGGCTGGGGCTGTTTTTCAGCGTCCAGATGACTTTCATGTTCGGCCTGCAGGGGCTGCTGTTGTTTGCGGTGCCCAATGCGCTCGGGCTGATGTTGTTCGGATTGCTCACCCAGATCGTGGCGAAACGCCATGCCGGCGGACAGGAGTCGCTGGGGCTGTTTTTCGACAAGTTTTCCAAACCCTTCCGGCTGATCTTCTATCTCTATCAGGTGCTGGCGCTCACGTTGACGGTGTTCGCGCTGACCCGCTACCTGTTCGCGCCGCTGGAACTGGTGTCCGGCCCGATAACCGCACTTTACCTGTGCATGGTGGTCTTCGTGGTGCTGGCGGCGGGCTGTTTGTTCGGTGAGGAATTCGGCATCCAGCGCATCAAGTTCGGCCACGGCATGCTCGGCGGCCTGTTGCTCGCCTGCGTGGTGGTGGTGCTTTTCAGTCTCAATCCGCTGGTGCCGGAAAATTTCCAATGGGGCGCGGCGCAGCCGGACGCATGGGCCGGGCCGGATCTTTTGGGCTATGCGATTCCCCTGCTGATCGGTCTGCTGGTGGGTCCATGGCTGGATCTCCAACATTGGCAGCGCGCGATCCAGATCCACCGCGAGAACACATCGATCCGCGCGAGTTATATTTTCGGCGGGTTGATCTTTTTCCTACTACTGCTGTTCCACGGCTGCCTGGCGGCCTGGGTGATGAGCAAGGGTGGCGTGGAAACCTATGGCAAAAGCGCGCTCGAAAGCCTCGATGGCTTCCGCTACGCGCATGAGCTGATCGTGCAATACATCGACCGTCTCGACGCCGGTTCCAAGGGACTGCTGCCGGTCGCCTATTTCACGTTTCTGGGCATCTGCGCGCTGACCACTCTGGACAGCGGCTATGTGGCACTCAAGTGGTTCCTCGGTGCGAACCTCGG
>CAXNHR010000096.1:0-9194 GCA_964202135.1 Luteolibacter sp.
TCATCGGCGCGATCCTGAGCCCGGCGGGTGAAAACCGGCAAGTGCTGAGGGCATGTCTGCTCGGCAAGGCCCGCCCGTTAATGGGCGGCCGCTTTGTTTCATGAATACGAGGATTTGCTCGGCCGCTCCGTGTTGATGGCCAAAAGCCCTCTCAAGCCCCGTGATCGAGAGAACTTGTTCGCTGCCTTTCTCTCCATGGCGGAGAATGGATCAAGGTGTATTTCCTCTGGAGGCCCAACCTGCCTGACGAAGCCGATAATCACCTGATTGAACTCGCCTTGGCGGGAGCTGCGCAAACCATCGTCACCCACAATCTGAACGACTTGCAGTTACTTGTGTAGCAAGAATATTCTCCCTGAATACGCTCATCCAACCGTGAAAATTCCCAGCAATCATTCCCGGTCGCGACGGGCTTGGCGTAAGTCGGAATTCCAGTATTGGCTCGGTGAACATGGAGTGATCCAACCGCTGGAATGCGCGGATGATGCTGAGGCAGCCGCATTCACGCGGGTGAGCTCGGCGAGACCTCCCGCGGACATGCCGAGTGCTGCGGCCAGCGCGCGGCCGATGGTGGGAAGATTGGCCGGGTGGTTGAGATTTTCCGGTAGCGGATGGCTGATGATTTCATCCGGCGGAAGCATGTCCGGCGCGTCGGTTTCCAACAGGATGCGGTCGTGGGGGAGTTGGCGGAACACCTCCAGCACCGCGGCCTTGCGCGGGTGCAGGAAATGCCCTGAAAACGAGAAATACGCACCGAGCGGCAGCAGTCGGCGGGCGGTCTCGATGGAGCCGCCGAAGGAATGCATGAGAAAGCGCGGCGGCGGCGGGCATTCGGCGAAGGTCTCGAAAAGCGGACCCCATGCCTTGAGGCAGTGAATGGTGACGGGCCGCCGCATTTCGCGGGCGAGCTGCAGTTGATATTGGAAAACCGGCCGCTGGATTTCCAAAGGCGGCGATGCAATCCATTGGTCCAGTCCGCACTCGCCGATGGAGGCATGCGGATGGATTTCCAACAACTTTGCCAACCGTTCGCGCCACCCATCCGCCGCGGTGTGCGCCTTCCACGGATGGATGCCGAAGGCCGGCGAGATGAAATCCGGATGCGCGAGTGCCAGAGCCCCGACCGCCGCCCAGTCCGCCTCACAGGTTGCATTCACCACACAGCGGCCGACACCGGCGGCGCGCATCGCGGCAATGACCGGCGCGGGATTTCCAAGGCGCGGGTCTTGCAGGTGATTGTGGCTGTCCGTCCAGAGGTCCATGGATCACGGACTCAGCGCAGCCCGCGCGGGCCGGCTTTTTTCGGTGAGTCGAAGGTGACATCGGTGATGGAGATGCGCCGTCCGGTGGCGGGATCGTGGGTGGCCACCTGCATCTTGCGCAGCGTCCAGGTGTCCTTGGCGATCTGCATGATGTCCTCGACCTGGAACTCCTTCACCAGGCCGCCGTTCTTATCATGACCGCGGATTTTCATGAAGGCTCCGAACTTGCTGTGCACCCAGACATAGACCACCTCGTAGCGGCCGGCCGCACCACGCGGTTTGTCGATGCGGATCTTATAACATGGCTGCCCGCCGACGTTTTCCTCACCTTCGAATTTCGGGTTCTGCCAGTAGAAGAAACGCAGCGCAAGATCCTCATAAGTGAGGTCCGTGCCTGCGATCGGAGTCACCAGTCTTTCCGGTGCGAAGGCGCGGGTCTTGCCATCCACGATCTCAAACAGATTGAAGTCCGCATCGCCGATGCGCATGTGGAAAACCTGCCATGGGCCCTTGTTTTCGGAGAACTGGAACTGGATGTCCTCGCCCTTGAGAAACAACACGACCGGCGTGCGGTCGCTCCCCTTGCGCAGGTTGCCGCTGAGGCCTTCGTCGAGCCGGGTGAGCGTGGCGGACATTCGCGCGCCTTCGAGAATCGCCTTGGCATCCGGCTGCCGGGCAGCGGCCGGAACGACGGTGGTGATCAGAGCGGCGGCTGCTAGGAATGGTTTGAAATTCATGGCTTGAGAATGGTCGATACGGGGAATTGGACAAGCCTGGTGGTGGTTTCCTTCAAAAAACCGGCGGCATGGCCCGAATGTTTTTTAAAATCCGGCCCTTTTGGGGCTTGATGATCCGGTATGGGGTGAATTGGATGCCCACGACGCACGATTCGTTGCCATACCCTCCATGAGCCTTCGCAAACAGCTATCCGACATTCTCCCCCCATTGCTTCCGGCCAATCCCGCCGATGCGATCAAGGGCACCGAGTTGATCCGCCTGACGCGCTTGCAGCTCACAGGAAATTACTCCGACGCCTCGCTGAGGTATCATTTCTCCATCATGTCGTGCGATCCGGCCTCGCCGATCGCCAAGGTGGAGAAAGGCCAGGGTTACTACCGCCGCAGCACGCCGCTGCCTGCCCTCTCCGGGGCACAGGAACTGTTCGCCCTCACCCAGGGCCGGTTGGAGGATCTCACGACCGTCGATCAGGACCTGGTGGACAATGCGATGCTGCGCATCCGCAAGTTCCGTGCCGTGGTGACCCGCTACTTCGAGATCAACGGCCGCTTTCCCTTCGCCTTCCGCCAGGCCTTCGCCAAGGACTCTCCTATCAGCAACCTGTGGAAATTCCCCGAGCTGGTGCTCGTCGATTGGGAAACCGGCGGCTCGCCCGACGAGGAGATGTCGCTCGATGAAACCATGCTCGCACTCAAGCAGCGCCTCGGAATCGCGCCGTTCCACCTGCACGCCGCGCGCCTGCGCATCCAGCCGTCGTTGCAAACCTACCGTGAGGATTTTTATCAGACCCTGGCCGTCTCGATGTGGGCGCAGGGCGGCGAGTTGATCTACGCCGCGCCCATTCCGGACGAGGCGCTGGCCGACAGCCTGCGCCGCCTCAGCGCCGCCTTCGGCGTGGGTGTCACCTCCTTCGGTCTCACCGCCGAGGCCCTCGACGAGCTGCCCCGCCCGGCGAACATCCTCAACGCCCATCCCCGCGAAACCGAGGCCATCATGGCCAAGCTCGACATCAACCGCATCGCCGCGCCGAGATCACGCCCGCATCTCGACTGGACCGAGCTCGGCTCGCTGCGCAACGAATCCGAGGAAGCCGAGAAACTCGTCCAGTGGCTCACCCGGTGCATCGACGAGCGCCGCGCCGAGGCATTCAAGGACGAGTGATTATTCCGCTCATGGATCTGGCAGAATTCCGCAAAGAATATTCCAGTCGCGGCCTGCGGCGAGAGGAATTGAACCCGGACCCGGTGGCGCAGTTTTCCGAATGGTTCATCCAAGCCACCGAGCTTGAGGTTCATGAACCCAACGCGATGACGCTGGCCACCGTGGATCAGGAAGGCATGCCCTATCAGCGCACGGTGCTGCTGAAATATTATGACAAGGACGGCTTCGTGTTCTTCACCAACTACGGCAGCCGCAAGGCCGCTCAGATCGCCGCCAACCCGAAAGTCTCGCTGCTCTTCCCGTGGATCACGCTCGAGCGCCAGGTCATCATCCAGGGCAGTGCCGAGAAAATCAGCAGTGCCGAATCGCTGCGCTACTTCGCCTCGCGGCCGCGCGAATCGCAGATCGGCGCGTGGGTTTCCAACCAGAGCGAAGTGATCACCTCGCGGAAATTCCTGATGCAGAAACTCGCCGAGATCCGCGAAAAATTCCACCACGGCGAGATCCCGCTGCCCTCGTTCTGGGGAGGATACCGCGTGGTGCCGGAAGCCATCGAATTCTGGCAGGGCGGCCCCGCCCGCCTGCACGACCGGTTTCTTTATCGGAAACATGATGCCGGCTGGGCGATCGAGCGGCTCTCGCCGTGAGTGAATCCCCGCCTTGCGCGGCGCGCCTCCGGGTGAGACAGTCCGGTCATGCTCACGATTTATGTTTACCAGAAATGCAGCACCTGCCGGGATGCGCTCAAGTGGCTCAATGAGCATGGCATCGCCCATGAAGTGAAGGCGATCCGCGAAACCCCGCCGAGTCCAGCGGAACTGAAAACCGCACTCAAACTCCACGGCGGCGACATCCGGAAACTCTTCAACACCTCCGGCATGGACTACCGCGCGCTCGGCATGAAGGACAAGCTCCCTGCCATGAGCGAGGATGATGCCATCGAATTGCTCTCGCAAAACGGCAATCTGGTGAAGCGGCCGTTCGTGCTCGGCAAGGACATTGCGCTCGTGGGTTTCAAGCCGGAAACCTGGAAGAAAACCCTGCTTTGATGGAGCTTCTCCAACAGTTTCGCTGGCATCTGGAAATCGGCGATCCCTCGTTGCTGGGGTGGCTCACGGTGGCCGCCTACGCGCTTACCGTTATAACAGCCTTTGCCGCCGCCCGCCGTGCCGGCCGCGCGCCCGGACTCGCTGGCGGCAGCCGCGCCATCTGGCTCGCGGTCGCTGCCTTGATGACATTCCTGTGCCTGAACAAACAACTCGATCTGCAGTCCCTTCTCACCGATATCGGGCGGATCCTGTCATCGAAGCAAGGCTGGTATGGACAACGCCGCGAGTTCCAGAAGTGGTTTGTTCTGGGAGTCCTCGCCGCCTCTTTGCTGGGCTCGCTTTTCCTGCTGATCCGTTTCCGCGCCTTCTGGAAAAACCACCTGCTGCTCAGCAGCGGCCTGCTTTTCCTGCTCTCCTTCATCGTGTTCCGCGCGGTGTCGATCCATCATTTCGACACGCTCATCGGCAAGCGCTTCGAAAACCCGGAAAACACCGGGTTTATCGAGTTCGCCGGCATCGCCCTGATCTGGCTGGCCGCCATCCGCGACTACCGCAACCCGCGCAAGGCTCCCAAACCGCCGTGGAAACCGGCTGCCTGAATCTCAATCCCGTGACTTCCCCAAACCCATCCAGCGGTCTGCAAGTGATCCCGACCGGGCGAACCCCGGCCCGGGATGAGGAACCCTTCCCGTTTGATTTCGAGGGAGCTGTCACTTGGACACGGATCATGGAGGCGCTCGAATGGCTGGCTGGCAGGGAGGATCCCATCACCTATGAGCGGCAGATCCGCAGGATGACCATGCTGGTGCTGGCCCGCGCCGACCACATGCCTCTGAACTCCAGCAGGGATTATGACCAATACCCTGATGCCCTGGCATTCCGCATCCGCGGCATTTGCGAAAAACTCCTCGCCCACCGGATCGAGTCCCTCAAGAGAACGCTCAAGGAACTGATCACCGCGCTGCCCTACGCCTTCAGCCAGGGCGTGATCAGCCTCAGGCAGATCCTGTGGGGAATCGCGGAGGAAATGGACGAAAGAACGCTCAGGACCGCGTTTGCCCGGGAACTCCGCTCCGCCCTTCATGGCGCCGCACTCTCCAAGCAGGACCTCTATCTGGTCAGGGCCTACCGCCAGTTCCTGGAAACGGGAGAACCCGGCGAGGCTCTTGGCAAACGCTGGATCGTGATGGCGGAAAACGACCGGCATGCGCGCGAGGAAACCAGGACATATCTCGAAGATCCCGGCATGCATCGGGAAATTCCCCAGATCTATGATGAGATCATCCAGCTCGAGGAAGTATTGACCATCCTGTTCGAGGGCACCTCCAGAAGTGATATCTTCCGGAAGTGGCTCAAACAGCCGGTGGTCGCGAAGTATCCCGCCATCCGGGACGGCCTCCACAGAATCCTTCTGATGACGGATTCCGCACATGAAGCGGCAACGCATTCTCCTTTTGAAAAGTTCCGCACGCATAACGAACACCTGATGTGGATCAGCGAGACGCGCGGCCTGCTCAACAAGATCCTCGACGATCCCGAAACTCCCACCGGCGATGTGTTCGATCTCTATCATCTCGACCGCTCGCTCGGGCAAACCCTCAGCCTGCTCTTGTCGGATTTCTATCACTCATGGAATGCCGAATCGCTCGACAGGCTGCTCGTCATGCGCGAATCCGCGGATTTGCTCTCGGGCATGCTGCACGGCCTTTTCACGAACGGGTTTATCAGCCGTTATGTGGCGCAATGGGCTTATCTGCTGGCCGACCCGGAGCTCACGCTCAGCCAACTGGCGGATGTGGTGAGGGCGCTGCACCGGGACGTGGAAACCGATTTCAACAACTGGCAGAAACGTTATTATGACGAAGGCCACGCGCTCTTTGACGGGGACTCGGAGAAAATCGAGCGCGTGCTGGCCCGCCTGCGGCGGGAAAGATTCGCGACGCGGGCGATCATCGACCTGACGGAACAGCTCAGGAAACTCGTGGACATGGGAATTTCCCAAATGCCGGAGCAGTGGGTCCGCCCCGCCGAGGCCGCCACGGTGACCGCCCGCCGCGCGGCCAATCCCTATGCCGAAATCGTCCACTTCGACGATGATGTGACCTCTGCGGAAACCGACATGCAGAGGGGGCGCATGCTCTACGGCGGCAAGGCGAACTATCTGATCCAAATGCGGGCGCTCGGACTCTCCGTGCCGAGCGGTTTTGTCATTCCCTACTATGTCGGCAGGGAACGATGGCACATCCGGGACGGAATGAATTTCCGCAAAGTGATCCTGGAACACCTCTCCAAACTGGAGCGGGCATGGTCCGCAAAAACCGGTGTGACATGCCGTTTCGGCAGCACTTCTTCAGCGGATGCGGAGCCGCTCTTTCTATCAATCCGCTCGGGCTCCGTGTTCGTGATGCCCGGGGTTTTTGAAACCGCCGTGGCGCTGGGTTTTACTCGCGGCACCTTGGATTGGCTGGTCGCGAAACGCGGTGCGAAGGCCGCTTACAGCGAGTATATGAATTTCATCGAGTCCATCGCCATCGGGCTCGGGGTTTCCCGGGAAAAGCTCGAAAATCGCATCCAGGATTTTCTCGGAGGCCGCCAGATCACCAATCCCGGTGAACTCACGGAGCATCAAACCCAGCTGCTGGCGGAGCATTTGCTCGACCTGTTGCGTGAAGAAGCGGTTTTTGATGAATTCGACCGCCTTCTCGATTCACCGTCACAACAGCTGTTTCTCCTGATCGCCAAGATTTTCGAATCCTGGAACAGCCCGAAAGCGATCCGTTACCGGCATGAAAAGAAATACTCCGAGGATTGGTACACTCCGGTCACGATTCAGGCTTATGTGTTCGGAGATGCCGACGAACGCTCAGGCACCGGCATCGTCCGGACTCATGATCTGGTGACTGGGGAGAACCGGCTCAGCGGAGACTGGAATCCCATGACCGAGGGCTTCTATCACGTGCAGGGACGCGTCAATCCATTGTCCGTGGAGCACGATCTGAAACACTCGCTTCCCGATGCCTGCGCCGCGTTGGAAAACGAGGCCAACCTGCTGGCGCGATATTTCGGCGGGCCGCAGTTGGTGGAATACACGATCCAAAGCGGCAAGGTCTGGCTGTTGCAAACCCAGCGGGATCGCGGCGGCATTTCCGAGACCTCGTTTGCGGCGGCCGATTTCAGCGCGGTCCGGCCCGTGGCGGACGGCATCAACGTCTTCGGCAGCGGCGCGTTCCGGGGCATCGTGGTTTTCATGTCCGAGGAAATTCTTCTCGGCAGCGTGATCCGGGCCTTGCAGGAAAATCCCGCGCTCGACGGCATCATCCTGTTGAAAGCATTCATCACACCCGAGGATTCCCCGGATCTCATCAACGCGCGCTCCGTGCTGGAAAGCTTCGGCAAGCACGTTGCCGTCCTCACCTCGCGGGGCGGCGTCACCTCCCATGCGGCGGTGGTCGCCAACATGGAAAAGATCCCCGCAATCGTCGGCGCGGAGGAATTGGATCTGCGCGATGAGTCCGGCGAAACCGTCGCGATTTTCCGGCAAGATCACGCTCCGCAGCACCAAGTGCTCAGAAAGCTGGAGGCGCTGACCCTGGATCTCGATAGCGGCAAGGTTTATGACGGAGCGCTGCCTCCTTGCGATCCGTCGTGGGTTGGATCGAATCCGCCTTCCTGAAAATTTTTTAGTTTATTTCAGACTGCCCCCACATTTGTCCCACCCCCCCTGCCATGATGGCGGAGCTATGAACGACAACCTCACTGAAATCGCCTTCATTCTCGACCGCTCGGGTTCGATGGGCTCCATGGTCGAACCCGCCATCGCCGGCTTCAACCGCCTGCTGCGCGAACAACAACAGGAACCCGGCAGCGCCCGTTTCACCCTGGTGCTTTTCGACGACCACTACGAGGTGCCGTGCCAATCGGTGCCCATCGCCGAGGTCGTCGAACTCGACACCACCACCTACGTCCCGCGCGGCAGCACGGCGCTGCTGGATGCCATCGGCCGGACGATCGACGAGCTGGGCGCGAAACTCGCGGCCACGCCGGAGCCTGACCGCCCGGGCCAGGTGATCGTGGCGATCCTGACCGATGGCGAGGAAAACGCGTCCCACCGCTACGGCTGGCAGGACATCGCCAAACGCATCCGCCACCAGACGCAGGCGTATGACTGGAAATTCCTGTTTCTCGGCGCGAACCAGGATGCCATCGCCACCGCCGCCAAAATGAGCATCCACGCTGCGGATTCTTCGAATTTCGCCATGAACTCCGCCTCCTACGGCGCGGTGCAGGAAGCGATGAACCGCAAGATGAAAGCCGTGCGCCGGATGAAACAAGGGCTGGCGGATGACGCCACCGTCCGCGACGCCCGGGCCCCCATGGAATCGCTGCGCGAAGAGGAGGAAGGCAAGGACCGCTGAGATTTCCCCCCGAAAAATTTCCCCGCACCGCGGAGCCCCCCACCGGGAGTGAAAGCCCCCGGCCAGTGCTCATGACACCGCGGTGCGGGGATCCCGGCTTCGGCCGGCCTGCCCGTGGATTTGCAATCCCTGCGCATCGGTTCGCATCGGCCGCACGGCCACTTGTCATGCCGGGTGCGGGCGGTCACAAGGATGCGCCAAACCCGCAAGCCCATGAGCACAATCACACCATCCCGCTATCTCCATGAAAGCCCCGACGCCTCCGGATACTTCGGAAATTACGGCGGGGTGTTTGTGCCGCCGGAACTCGAGGCACCACTCGCCGAGGTCCGCAAGGCCTACGAGGTGGTTTCGCGCTCGCATGATTTCATCGAGGAGCTGCGCCGCATCCGCAAGCACTTCCAGGGCCGGCCCACGCCCACCTATCACGCGGCACGGCTTTCGAAAAAACTGGGCAAAACCCAGATCTATCTGAAACGCGAGGATCTCAACCACACCGGCGCGCACAAGCTCAACCACTGCATGGGTGAGGGCCTGCTCGCCCGCTACATGGGCAAGAAGAAACTCAT
>CAXNHR010000097.1:0-9163 GCA_964202135.1 Luteolibacter sp.
GTGCGTGACCACACGCCATCCATCGGTCCGGTCGGCGATGCCGTGCGCTCGGACGCGCTGAGCCACCTCTCCGTGCTCGCCATCCAGTCCGGCGGCGAAGTCGTCTGGGATCCCGCGGCCTACCGCATCACCTCGCCCGAGGCGCTCAATGCCTCCATGTCCCACGAAATCCGCGGCGATTGGGCGCAGATTTGAATGGGTTGCAACGGCCTCCCATCATTCGGGGGGCAGGGCAAGTCAGTCACACCTTTACCCTCAGATCCCGTATAGACCACAACACACCCTTTGTGGCAGGGAGTCAAATCAAGGCCATCCCATCAGTGATGGCACCTCAGGGTTGGGGTATTGACGCGCGCGACCGATACGTCAATTGAGATAGGTGTTCAAAAAAAGTACAATTGCAAAATTCAGTTTTTTACGCGCGGACTTTTGACAAACAGCGCTATTGCGCGAATGAAAAAACGCCCCCGGAGGAAAAGTCCCCCGGAGGCGTTTTTGAAGGTTGGGTCTGAGCTCTTCAGGCCGTGGCGGAGTCTTCCTCCTCCTCGATGGTCTCGCGGACGTGAACGACGGGCTCGGGTTCCTCGACGGTGAACTCGAACTCCGAATCGCGGTGGCAGGGGAAGCCGGTGCCGGCCGGGATCAGGTGACCCATGATGACGTTTTCCTTGAAGCCGGTGAGGTAATCGACCTTGCCCAGCGTGGCGGCTTCGGTGAGGACGCGGGTGGTGTCCTGGAACGATGCCGCGGAGATGAACGAGTCGGTTTCCAGCGAGGCTTTGGTGATACCTAACAGAACGGGTTCCGCTTCGGCGGGCTTGCCACCATTGGCGACAATCTCGGCATTGACGCGCTTGAAGTTGGTGCGGTCGATCTGGTCGCCCCACAGCCACTGATCGGCATCGCCGGGGTCGGAAATCTTCACCTTGCGCAGCATCTGGCGGATGATGACTTCGATGTGCTTGTCATTGATTTCCACGCCTTGGACGCGGTAAACGGACTGCACTTCGTTGACGAGGTGCTCCTGGAGCTCCTGGGCACCACAGGCTTCGAGCAAGTCTTCCGGAGAGACGGGCCCTTCGGTTATTTGATCGCCGCGCTTCACCTTGTCGCCATCGGTAACAATGATGTGCTTGCCCATGGGAACGAGGTGGTCCTGTTGCTCACCGGACTCCGCATGGGTGACGACCACGCGCTTTTTGCCGCGGACGTTGGTGCCGAAGGAAACCTCGCCCTCGATTTTTGCGATGACGCAGGAGTCCTTGGGCTTGCGGGCTTCGAAAAGCTCGGCGATCCGGGGCAGACCGCCGGTGATGTCTCGAGTGCGAGCCTTCTCCCGTGGAGTCTTGGCGATCTGCGTTCCTGCGGTGACAACCTGCCCTTCCTTGACGGAAAGGTGGGCGCCGACAGGGATGGAATAGCTGGCTTTCACCTCCTTGGTCTTCTCGTCCATGATGACGACCTGCGGGTGGAGGTCTTCCTTGTGCTCGGTGACGACTATGCTCTTCTTGCCGGTTTCCTTGTCCACCTCGTTGGTGACGGTGATGCCGGAGATCATGTCGCGGAACTCCACCTTGCCGCCCTTTTCGGTGAGAATCGGCACGTTGTAGGGGTCCCAGACAGCCACGGTGTCGCCCTTCTTCACGTCCTCGCCGTCCTTCACGGAAATGATCGAGCCGATGATGACGGTCTGGCTTTCCAGTTCGAGGCCGGCCTTGTCGCGGATGGAGACGGATCCGTTCTTGTTGAGCACGACCCAGGTACCATCGGCGGCCTGCACGGTGCGGAGGTCCTTGTAAACAAGGCGTCCGTGGTTCTTGGCCTTGATGATCGGCTGCTTCAAAATGTTGATTGCTCCACCGCCAATGTGGAAGGTCCGCATGGTGAGCTGGGTGCCGGGCTCGCCGATCGACTGGGCGGCGATGATGCCGACGGCTTCACCGATCTTCACAGGCAGGCCGGTGGCGAGATTGAGGCCGTAGCAGTTCGCGCAGCAGCCGCGGTCGCTTTCGCAGGTGAGTACCGAGCGGATCTTGAGCTTCCGAACGCCGATGCGCTCGGCGGCCTTGGCCTGCTTCTCGTTGATCACGTCATCGATCTCCACGATGATCTCGCCAGTGACGGGATCCTTGATTTGCTCACAGGAAACGCGGCCGTAGATGCGGGACTCGAGCGAGGCGCTTTCCTCATCCCCATCCATGATGGCGGAAACCGAGATGCCGTTGGCGGTGCCGCAATCCTGGCCGGTGATGATGACGTCCTGCGCCACATCGACGAGCTTGCGGGTCATGTATCCGGAGTCCGCGGTCTTGAGCGCGGTGTCGGAGAGACCCTTGCGCGCGCCGTGGGTGGAGATGAAGTATTCGAGCACCGAGAGACCTTCGCGGAAGTTCGAAATGATCGGGCGTTCGATGATCTCGCCGGAGGGCTTGGCCATCAGGCCGCGCATGCCGCCGAGCTGCTTGATCTGGGACTTGTTGCCCCGCGCTCCGGAATCGACCATCATGAAGAGCGGCGATGCCTTGGCCTTGCCGTCGTTGTGCTCGATCTTGCGGTAGAGCGCGTTGGCGATGGTGTCGGTTGCCTGGGTCCAGACGTCCACGACCTTCTGATAGCGCTCGCCGTCGGTGATGACGCCGTTGCGGTATTGCTTGGTGACCTTTTCGACTTCTTCGTAGGCCTTGGCGATGACTTCCTTTTTCTCCTCGGGGATCACCATGTCCACGATTCCGATGGAAGTGCCCGAACGGGTGGCTTCCTTGAAACCAAGGGTCTTGAGATCATCGAGAACCTTGACGGTGGCCGGCTTGCCAACGACCTGATAGCAGCGCCAGATGATGTCTCCGATCTGCTTCTTAGCGACGTTGTTGTTGATGAAGCCGACGCCGGCAGGCCAGATCTCGTTGAAACGGACGCGGCCGGGAGTGGTTTCGATGATCTTGCCCTCACGCAGGGCGGCTTCAAGCGGAGAGAGGTCCTTGCGGTCCTTGGCCGTGAGTTCCTCGCCCTTGTAGCCAAAGACGGTGTCCTTGCCGTAGTCGGGGTTGCGGATACGGATCCACTGATGGTAGTCCACCTTGCGCGATGCAATCGCGAACTCGACTTCCGAGGAGTTTTCAAACAGTGGGAGGTGCTCCACCTTTTCGCGGTCTTTCGCCGTGCGGACGGGTGCCCAGGTTAGATAATACGTTCCAAGAATGATATCCTGCGATGGAACGGTGATCGGGCGTCCGGAAGCGGGCGAGAAGATGTTGTTAGGAGCCAGCATCAACTGGCGGCACTCCATCTGGGCCTCCACCGAGAGCGGCACGTGGACGGCCATCTGGTCGCCGTCGAAGTCCGCGTTGTAGGCGGTGCAGACAAGCGGATGGACGCGGATCGCCTCACCTTCGATGAGCTTCGGCTCGAAAGCCTGGATTGAGAGACGATGCAGCGTGGGCGCGCGGTTGAGCAGGATCGGGTGGCCCTTGGTGACTTCCGCGAGGATGTCCCAGACTTCGGTGGTCTTGCGGTCGATCATCTTCTTGGCCGAGCGCACGGTATGGCAGTAGCCAAGCTCCTTGAGGCGGCGGATGATGAAGGGTTCGAACAAGGTGAGCGCCATCTTCTTGGGAAGACCGCACTGGCCGAGTTTGAGGTCCGGACCGATGACGATGACCGAACGGCCGGAGTAATCGACTCGTTTTCCGAGAAGGTTCTGACGGAAACGACCGCCCTTGCCCTTGAGCATGTCGCTGAGGGATTTGAGCGGACGGTTGCCGGCGCCGGTGACGGCACGACCGTGGCGGCCGTTGTCGAAGAGCGCGTCAACAGCCTCTTGAAGCATCCGCTTTTCGTTGCGGATGATGACTTCCGGCGTCTTGAGGAGCAGGAGGTTCTTGAGGCGGTTGTTGCGGTTGATGACGCGGCGATAGAGGTCGTTCAGGTCGGAAGTCGCGAAACGGCCGCCTTCGAGTGGCACCAGCGGACGAAGGTCCGGCGGGATCACGGGCAGCACGGTTTGGATCATCCACTCGGGGCGCGACTTGGATTGCGCGAAACCCTGGGTGATCTTGAGACGCTTCGAGAGCTTCTTCTTGTTCTGCTTGGAACGGGTGGTGCCGAGTTCCTCCTCAAGCTTCACCTGAAGCTCGGCGAGATCGATCTGCTTAAGCAATTCCATGATCGCTTCCGCGCCCATGGATGCCTTGAAGGAACCGTCGCCGTAGGTGTCCTCGGCCTCGCGGAGTTCGTTTTCGGTGAGAAGCTGGCCGAGTTCGAGCGCGGTGTTGCCGGGCTCGGTGACGACGTAATCCTCATAATAAATCACGCGCTCAAGCTGGCGGGCGCTCATGTCGAGCATCAGGCCGATGCGCGAGGGCATGCACTTGTAGAACCAGATGTGGGAAACCGGCACGGCCAGTTCGATGTGGCCCATGCGTTCGCGGCGCACGCGGCTGAGGGTGACTTCCACACCGCAGCGGTCGCAGACGACGCCCTTGTGCTTGATGCGTTTGTATTTGCCGCAGGCGCACTCCCAGTCGCGGGTGGGTCCGAAGATCCGCTCGCAGAAGAGACCGCCTTTCTCAGGCTTGAACGTCCGGTAATTGATGGTTTCCGGGTTCTTCACCTCGCCCTTGGACCAGGAGCGGATGATTTCCGGGGATGCTACGGTGATGGAAACCTGGTCAAAGGCTTCCGGGCGCTCGTCCACGCCGAAGAGTTCGCGAAGGTTGGTATCGACACTCATATTGTTAGATCGTTATAGGTCAGGTTAGGGGTTCGCGTGGCTCGGATTACAGGGTGAGGTCATCGAGGGAGAAGTCGTCCAGGCCGCCGGTCATGCCGGAGCCGTGGGTCGAGCCCCTGCGGCCAGGACGCACGTCAAGGCCGAGGGATTGCATTTCCTTGATGAGGACGTTGAACGATTCCGGAGTGCCGGCTTCAAGGTTGTTGTCGCCCTTGACGATGGCCTCGTAGATGCGGGTGCGGCCCTGCACGTCGTCGGACTTGACGGTGAGCAGTTCCTGCAGCGTGTAGGCGGCGCCGTAGGCTTCGAGCGCCCAGACTTCCATTTCCCCGAAGCGCTGGCCGCCATATTGGGCCTTGCCGCCGAGCGGTTGCTGGGTGACGAGCGAGTAGGGACCGACGGCACGGGCGTGGATTTTATCCGCAACCAAGTGGCCGAGTTTCAGGATGTAGATCATGCCGACCACGACCGGGTTGTGGAAAGCCTCGCCGGTGCGACCATCATAGAGGGTCGATTTGCCGCCGGTAGTGCCGTCCTTGCCGTCACCGATCCAGGTGAAGCCACGGCCTTCGGGTTCGTTGGCCTTGCGCTCGCGGAGTTCACCGTTGTCGCCGACGTATTTCACACCATCGACTTTCTTGGCCTTGGACATGAAGTCCCAGATCACGTCTTCCTTGATGCCGTCGAAAATCGGCGTGGCAACCTTGAAACCAAGTGCCTTGGCGGCGACGCCAAGGTGGGTTTCGAGCACCTGGCCGACGTTCATCCGCGACGGCACGCCGAGCGGATTGAGACAGATATCGACCGGGGTGCCGTCGGCAAGGAACGGCATGTCTTCCTCGGGAACGATGGTGGCGACGACGCCCTTGTTGCCGTGGCGGCCGGCCATCTTGTCACCGACGGAGAGTTTCCGTTTGGCAGCGATGAAGACCTTCACTTCCTTGATGACGCCGGGATCGACATCATCACCTGACTCGAGCGAATCAAGCTTGCGCTCGCGCTCAGTGTCTAGTTCCTGGAAGCGGCTCTCGAAGGAGCTGATGATTTCAAGTATCTTGTTACGGATAGGTGAAGGATCGATCTCGATGTGATCGTGCACCGAGGCCAGTTTGCGGAGCAGTGTCTTGGTGATCTTGCGGTTGGCCGGGATGATGATTTCGCCGGTCTGCGCGTTGACCACGTCGAGCGGTATCTTTTCGCCGAGCAGGATGTCGGAGAGGCGCTCCGTGAGGTCGTCGGTGAGCTTGTCGGCCTTCTTCTTGTGCTCGTCGTTGATTTTCTTGAGCGTTTTCTTGAGTTCGGCGGGATCGACTTTTTCCGCGCGTTTCTTGGCGAAACCGCTTTGCGAAACGCGGACGTCCTGAACGATACCGACGCAACCGGAAGGCACGCGCAGCGAAGTGTCCTTCACGTCTGCTGCCTTCTCGCCGAAGATGGCGCGCAGCAGGCGCTCTTCCGGGGCGAGTTCGGTTTCGGACTTCGGAGTGATCTTGCCGACGAGGATGTCGCCGGGTTTCACTTCGGCACCGATGCGGATGATGCCGTCGTGATCGAGGTTGCGCAGGGCGTCCTCACCGACGTTCGGAATGTCACGGGTGATTTCCTCGGGACCGAGCTTCGTATCGCGGGCGGCGACGTCGAATTCGGAGATGTGGATGGATGTATAAACATCATCCTTCACCACCCGCTCGGAGATGACGATGGCATCCTCGAAGTTATATCCATTCCATGGCATGAAGGCGACGAGCACGTTGCGGCCGATGGCGAGTTCACCGTCCTCGGTGTTCGGTCCGTCGGCGAGCACCTGGCCCTTCTTGATTTTCTGGCCCTTCTTGACGATCGGCTTCTGGTTGATGCAGGTGCCGGCGTTCGAACGCATGAACTTGCGCAGCGGATAAGCCATGATGCCCTTGTCGAGATTGCTCTTCACCGACTCCGGATCGGAGAGGAATTTCTCATCTGAAACGGGCAGTTTGCCATCCGAAGTGGTGACGATGATTTCCGCAGTGGCGGCGGCAACGATGCCGTCCGCTTCGGAAACCACCACCGCGCGGGAATCACGGGCGGCCTTGCCTTCGAGCCCGGTGCCGACGAGTGGCGCCTCGGACACAAGAAGCGGCACACCCTGGCGCTGCATGTTGGAGCCCATCAGCGCGCGGTTGGCGTCGTCGTGCTCAAGGAAGGGAATCAGGCCGGCAGCCACGGAGACGAGCTGTTTGGGCGAGACGTCCATGTAGTGGCAGTCGGATGGCAGCGCTTCGATGAACTCGCCGCCTTTCTCGCGGGCGGTGATGCGCTCGGTGAGGAAGTTCCCCTTCTTGTCGATCGGGTTGTTTGCCTGGGCGATCAGGAAATTCTCCTCCTGGTCGGCGGTCAGGTATTCAATCTCGTTGCTGACCCTCGAATCCTTGACGCGGCGGTAGGGAGTCTCGATGAAGCCGAACTCGTTGATGCGCGCATAGGTGCACATCGAGTTGATGAGACCGATGTTCGGACCTTCCGGAGTCTCGATCGGGCAGATCCGGCCGTAGTGGGACGGGTGCACGTCACGGACTTCGAAGCCAGCGCGGTCGCGATTGAGACCACCAGGTCCAAGAGCCGAGAGGCGGCGCTTGTGGGTAAGCTCGGCGAGCGGGTTGGTCTGGTCCATGAACTGCGAGAGCTGGCTGCGGCCGAAGAAATCGCGCACGACGGCGGAGAGCGCCTTCGGGTTGATCAACTTCTGCGGCGTCATGCCTTCGATGTTCACGTCGAAAAGAGTCATGCGCTCCTTGACCAGACGCTCGGTGCGGGCGAGGCCCACGCGGCACTGGTTGGCGAGCAGTTCACCCACCGCACGCACGCGGCGGGAACCAAGGTGGTCGATGTCATCAATGACGCCATCGCCTTTTTTCAACTTCAGGATGTAACGCACCGCGGCGAGGAAATCCTCGGGCACCATGATGCGCTGGTCGGAATCCACCTGGATGCCAAGCTTCTGGTTGATCTTGTAGCGGCCGACGCGGGTGAGGTCGTATTTCTTCGGATCGAAAAACAAACGCTTGAGCAGCGCGCGGGAGTTCGCGGCGGTCGGCGGATCGCCGGGGCGCAGCTTGCGGTAGATGTCCTTGAGCGCGGATTCCTCGTCCTTGGCGGGATCCTTGCGAAGCGACTTCAGTAGGATTTCGTCTTCACGGCCGTCGATGACCTCCACGGTCTTGTGGCCAAGCGCCAGAAGCTGGCGCACGATGCCGATGGTGAGTGGCTCGTAGGCCTTGGCGACGACCATTTCGCCGTCCTGTATGTCCTCGAAGGGCACCTTGTGGCCGAGTTCTCCCTCGTCCATTTGCTCGCTGAGCGCCAGCGTTTCGGGCGTGTAGAAATGGCTGACAATGTCGCGGTCGGTCGGATAGCCGAGCACGCGCAGGAAGGTCGTTGCAAGGAACTTGCGGCGGCGGCGGCGGCGGTCCAGATAAACATAGAGCAGGTCGTTGGTATCGAACTGCACTTCCAGCCACGAGCCACGGTCCGGAATGATGCGGAACGAATGGAGCAGCTTGCCATTGAGGTGCTGCGAGGTCTCGAAGCAGATGCCCGGCGAGCGGTGGAGCTGGGAAACGATCACGCGCTCGGCACCGTTGATGATGAAGGTGCCGCGGCGGGTCATCATGGGCAGCTCGCCCATGTAAACGCGCTCCTTCTTGTTGCCGGTCTCGTCCTTGAGCTTGAAGGTGACGTAAAGCGCGGCGCTGAAGCTCTCGCTGTTGCGCAGCGAGTCGAGCGAGGTGATCTTGGGATCCTCGATGTCATAACTCACGAAATCCAACTCGATGGCTTCGTCATAACTCTTGATTGGGAAAACTTCGCGGAAGACCGCTTGTAAGCCGGTGTCGGTGCGTTCGGAAGGGGGCACTTCCTTTTGAAGGAACTCATCGTAAGACCGGCTTTGGACCTCAATGAGGTTTGGCGGTTCGATGACTTCTTCGAATTTCCCGAAATAGAGACGTTCAGCCATGGTTTTGTGTGGTATTCTAATGACAAATTGAGCCCGAGCCGCGAACGGTCTCAGGCGGGGTGGTTCTCAAACAGTGGAAGTGTGTATCGGAATCGGAGCGAAAGCCTCGGGTTGTCTGGTAATATATGGGGATCTCGATCCGGTTTCGGCGGAAGTTCCCGGGGCGGAACGCTTCCGCCCCGGGAGAAATCCAGTGGCGGGGTTACTTGAGCTCGATTTTGGCACCTGCCTCTTCGAGCTTCTTCTTGGCGGCTTCGGCAGCGTCCTTGGCCACGCCTTCGAGCACCTTGGCAGGCGCGCTTTCGACGAGCTTCTTGGCGTCTGCAAGGCCAAGACCGGGAGCCACTTCGCGCACCGCCTTGATGACGGCGATCTTGTTGGCACCGCAATCGTTGATGACGACGTCGAATTCGGTTTTTTCTTCGACGGCTTCGGCGGCG
>CAXNHR010000098.1:0-8827 GCA_964202135.1 Luteolibacter sp.
CCGATGAGTTTGCGCGCGATATTGGAGCGTAGTGCGAGCACGCTCATGCGGGCGAATCGTCCCAGGAATTTGGCGCTGGCCTTCTCGGAATTGATTTGCCGGTCGGCCAGCGCGAGGTTGATGAATTCCTGTTCCAGACCCGAGCGGGATAGAATCAGGTCGATGCGCTCAAACAAGGCCCGCTGTTCGCGGTAGTCCAAGGGGCCATAAACGCAAGGAAGTGCTGGACGAAGGGCGGGTTGGCAGGTGAAGGTAAACACGGTTCGGGCGGATGGTTTTGTTGGCTAAACAAATCATAAGGCCCGAATTTCAGGCATGGGAGTCTTTTTAGGCTCTCATGCCTACTTTTTTCCTTGTCCAAATCCCTCTGCATCAAGGGATTGTCGATGCTGGGACAGGCTCTAGTTAAATCGGAGCTCAGACTTCTTGCTCAGACTTCTTGCTCGACAAGCATGAACCTCTCGGCAGGTTCGATGCGATGGGCATACCACATCCCAATCTTCACGGCTCCGCCATGGTCTTCCGCGCATGAAAAAGGCAAATGGTCAGCAAGTGGTGGATGTGCGCGCCGTGGAAAAACACTTCGGCGACGGGCCGGACCGCATCCATGTGCTCAAACAGGTGAATCTCCAGGCTTACGCCGGCGAGATCCTCATGCTTGTGGGGCCGTCCGGCTGCGGCAAGACCACGCTGCTCAGCGCCATCGCCGGCACGCTGCGTGTCGAGAGCGGCGAGATCGACGTCTTTAAAAACCCGCTGCACCGCATGTCCGGCGGGGCGCTCACCCGCTTCCGAGCAAAACACATCGGTTTTATTTTCCAACAGTTCAACCTCATCCCCACCCTCAGCGTGGCGGAAAACGTCGGCATTCCACTGCTCATCCAGGGATTTTCCCATGGCGAGGCGATCCAGCGCGCCCGCGCCATTCTCGATACCGTGGACCTCGGCAAGCGCTGGAACGATTCACCTAACAAACTTTCCGGCGGCCAGCAGCAGCGCGTGGCCATCGCACGCGCCCTCGTCCACGAACCGCCACTCGTCATCTGCGACGAACCCACCGCCGCGCTCGACGCGCACAACGGCGAGATCGTGCTCGAGCTTTTCCGCAACGTCGCCCGTTCGCCGGAGCGCGCCGTGATCATCGTCACCCACGACAACCGCATCTTCTCCTACGCCGACCGCATCGCCCGCATGGACGACGGCGAGATCATCGAGGAAAAACAGCAGTCACACGATCAACCGCCGCATTTCATCCACGAGCATGCTTTGGAGTGAGAATGCCGCTGCCGCATTTCAGCGCCACGGTATCCAGGATCTCCGCCACCTCCGCCATGCGGCCGATGCCTTCATAACCGCAGGCCAGACCACCCTCGGCGGGGCCCACGAAGTGGCAGCCATCCGCCTTAAGCGTTTCCACGTTGCGCTGGGTGGCCGGGTGCAGCCACATCTTGCCATTCATCGCCGGAGCGATGAGCACCGGGGTCGTGCGCGGCAGCGCGAGATAAACCGAGGTGAGCGGATCGGGTGCCAGGCCGTTGGCGAATTCACCTAACAAGTTCGCGGTGGCGGGGGCCGCGAGGAACAAATCCGCCTGGTCCGCCAAATCGATGTGGCCGGGTTTCCACGAGTGTTTCTCATCCTCCAGCGAGACGAGCACCGGTTGGCGCGTGAGCGTTTGCAGCGTGAGCGGTGTGATGAACTCGGTGGCGGCGCGGGTCATCACCGCATGGACCTCATGGCCTTGCTTGACGAGTTGCGATGCGAGGTCCGCAGCCTTGTAGGCGGCGATGGAACCGGAAATGCCGAGTATGATGTTCATGGGATGAATGGTTTTTCTAACGGAGCATTCCGACGGCTTTTTCGGTGACCTCGGCGAGGGCTTCGACGTCGGCATCGGTGTTATACATGGCGAATGAGGCGCGCACGGTGCCGGTGGTGGCGAAGCGGGCCATCAGCGGTTGGCAGCAATGATGGCCGGTGCGCACGGCGACTCCCATTTGATCCATCAGTGTGCCGAGGTCGTAATGATGCAGGCCCTCGATGTTGAAGGAAAGCGAGCCCGAGCGGTCGGCCGGGCCGTAAAAGCGGATGCCGGGAATGCCGGAGAGCGCCTCAGCGGCGGCGCGGATCAAGCGCGCTTCGTGGTCGTGGATTTTTTCAAGGCCGGTCTCGTTCACATAGTTGATGGCGGCGGCGAGCGCGATGGCACCCTCGATGTTCGGGGTGCCGGCCTCATACTTGAAAGGCAGGTCGTTGTAAGTGGTATGTTCGAAAGCGACCTCCTTGATCATCTCTCCCCCACCCTGCCATGGCGGCAACTCGTTGAGCAGGTCGGCACGGCCCCACAGCACGCCGATACCGGTGGGTGCGTAGATTTTATGCCCGGAAAAAGCCATGAAATCGGCGCCAAGCGCCTGCACATCGGTCGCCTGGTGGGCGATCGACTGCGCGGCGTCGATCAACACGAGCGCTCCGGCGGCCTTGGCGGCACGGGTCATTTCAATCACCGGGTTGACCGTTCCGAAGGCGTTGGAAATCCAGGTGAGCGCCATGATTTTCACCTTTCCCGCAGAGAGGATTTCGCGGAACGCGTCCTGATCGAGCGTGCCGTCGTCGTGGCAAGGAATCACCTTGAGCGTGGCTCCGGTGCGTTGGCAAAGCATCTGCCAGGGGACGATGTTCGAGTGGTGCTCGAGGGTGGAAATGAGGACCGTGTCATCGACTCCGATACGCCCGGAGAGAGCGAGAATGTTGGCGACCAGATTGATGCCGGCGGTGGTGCCGGAGGTGAAAATCACCTCATCGCCCGATGCGGCGTTGAGGTGGCTGGCCACGGTTTTACGGGCTTTTTCAAAAGCATCGGTGGCGGCACGCGCGAGATGATGGGTGCCGCGGTGGATGTTGGCATTGACCGCCTCGTAGTAATGCCGCGAGGCCAGCAGCACGGCCATCGGTTTCTGGGTGGTGGCCGCATTGTCGAGATACACCAACCTGCGCCCGTTCACGGAATGATCGAGGATGGGAAAGTCCGGAATGAGCAGTTCGGTGTCCAACATGGAGGGATATGGCGTGGTTCGCAGCGCCAAGAGAGATTGCCGCAGGGCCTTGCCCGCCGCAATAGCGGAAATCACTGGCGACGGGCAGGGTTTCGGGATTGAATCCCCGGCGGTGATCTGGCAGCGTGCCTTTCATGCACGGAATCGGACGGATCTTGTGGGGCAGTTCGGTGATGGCGGTTTTGCTGTTGGCGGCACCGGCCTGCCGGAAACCTGCGGAAACCGTGAAATCCGATCTTGGCGAGGCCGGATACCAACTCACCACGGCGGACTGGCTGCTCGCCAGTTCGCGCGATGATGTTTCCGCGCTGAAAAAATTCGTGGCCGCGGATTTCGCCACCGACTCTCGCAATGAGAATGGCGACTCCGCGCTGCATGCCGCGGCATTTGCCGGAGCGCGGAATGCGGCGGATTTCCTGCTCAATCTCGGGCTTTTCATCGATCTGACCGGTGCCAACGGGCGCACGCCGCTGAAGGCCGCAGTCATGGGAAAACAAACCGAAATGGTGCGATGGCTGCTGCGTCAGGGAGCGGACCCGCGGCTCAAGGACAAGGACGGCTACGCGCCGCTGATGCTCGCCGTGCGCGAAGGTGCGTCCGGCGCGGTCGCCGAGCTCGCACCCTACCACCGGGACAGTCTGGACTCCGCCATCCTGCTTGCCGCGTTGGTTGGCCAGGCGGAGGCGATCGACACGCTCACCAACTACGGGGCCTCGGTCTATGCCCGCATGGAGGATGGCCGCACGCCCTTGATGATCGCCGCGGAAAACGGCCATCAGGCGGCTGTCGAACTGCTGCTCGACATCGGAGCCAGCCGTTTCTCCACCGATGCCGAAGGCCGCACGGCCGGCGACCTCGCGAATGCCGCCGGCCATGCCGAAATCGCGGCACTCATTTCCCGCAGCCTCCTGACCCAGGAACTCACATTGGAAACGCCCGCAGAGATCTCACAAGCAATGGATGCGTTTGTGGATGCCGCCGTTGCCGCCGGGGAAATCCCACCCGCCGTTGCCGCCGGAAATCCCGCACCCCCGGAATCTCCGCCCTCATCGCTGGCCGGGCGCAGTCCATCGCGTCCGATTCAGGGAGCGGTGTTGAGCAGCGCAGTCAAACCCGCCACCGTGGCTGCCGCGAACTCCTCCGCAAGCGCCCAAGAAACATTTCCCCTGCCACCGCTGGTGATGCGCCATTACCGGGAGCGCGAGCTTCCACTGGAAGTCCGCACCGTGGAGGGCGAAGCGGCCACTCTTGCAATCCGAGGCACGGAACAAAATGATATCACTGTTCGCCCGGGCGAGAGCATCCCGGGCTCACGGCTCAGCGTGGTGCGCGTGCAGCGCCGCATGGACGACAGCAAACTCAACCTCGGCCAGCCGATGGAGGTTTCCGTGGTGGAAGTGCGCGACTCCACCAGCGGTGCCAGCCGCGAGTGGATCTCCGGCGTGCCCGTCAGCGCGCATGACCCTGTGGCACTCGTCGAGGACGCGGCCACCGGCCAGCGCTACACCGCCACACCCGGCCAACGCTTCAAAAGCGCGGATGGCGCGGAGTTCATTGTTTCGGACGTCCGCCCGAACCAAATCATCATCGAAGACGCGGCCACGGGCGCCGTGCAAACCATACCGCTGCGCGGCCCGCGCGGCTGAAAACCATACAACCTGCCAATCATGGAATCAGATACCATCATCGATCACGGCGAGCCCGTGCGCCAGTTCGCCGTGATGCTGCCTAACAGGGCCGGAGCGCTCGCCGCCATGGTCAAACTGCTGCGCGCCTCATCCATCGAGGTCATCGGCCTGAGCGTGCAGGACTCGCGCGACGCCACGATCGCCCGCATCGTGGTTTCCGACCCGGACTCCACCGAGCACTTGTTCATGGAAAAAGGCATCCCGCACACGAGTTGCGAGCTGGTAGTGGTGGCCCTGCGCGAGTCCGGCCCCGGCCTGCTCCAGTGCCTCGATACGCTGATGATCGCCGAGACCAACATCGACTTCGCCTACGCGCTGATGCCATGCCCGGAAGGACACTCGATGCTGGCGATGCACGTGGAGGACTACGAGTTCGCCGTGGCCATCCTCCATCAGAGCGGATTCAGGCTGATGTATCAGGACGACCTGAGCCGTTGAGCTCTACGTGATTTCCACGAACGGCAGGTCCGCCATCGCTGGACACGCCCCGAGGATCCGCGCGGTTTCGAAGTCGTATGGCGTGAGTTCCAGCAGCAGCATGTCACCCACCGAAAACGCGGCCTGATCATCGGCCAATTGTTTGGAAAGATGTGCGAGAATGATTTTCCCGTTGGGCAGGGAAACCCGGTAGAGCACGGGTCCGGCTTGCTGCAGGATCCGACCTTGGGTGTGGATGGTGGCGTCTGGCATGGCTCGGGCGAAGTTTCAGCCGTAATCAGCCGCCCCGGCAAGCCGCGCGTTTTTCCAGTAATCCCGTTGCTGGATCATGACCTTGCTTGACGGCGGGGGGAAGAAGGCCTTCATTGCCCGTGTATCCGCTACCCGGCCCGGGGCGGCAAAACCGAATTCCCAAACTCCCTTCCTCTCCACCACCATGAAGTTCAGACTTTTCTCCGGATTGACCGCCACTCTCTGCGTTTTGTTGGCTTCCTGCTATCCCGTTGAGGAAAATCCCCAGCGCAAAAAAGCCAATCAGGCGTCTCAAAAGCAGACTGCCGCGCAGGTGAAGCAGCAGGAAGAATTGGCTGCCAAGAAAAAGCAGGAAGAGGAACTCAAGCAAACGCTCGAAAACCCGGGTGCCGGAGCCACTGAAGCTCCGCGTGAAACCACGCCGCCACAACAAACCACCACTCCACCGGTCGAGCAGAAGCGCACCGACTACGCCTTCGCCAACAAGGTGCCCGGCAAGGAGGGCTTTGTCTTCAGCCCCTACAACAACAAGGTGGTGGACGTGCGTGACATTCCAAGCGGCACACTGGTGCAGGACCCCACCTATCCCGCCTCGGAAAAGAAATACTTCCGCGTTCCCTGAGAACTCCCGCGGCCCGGCACACCTGTTTCAGGAAATTCCACCGGGTCCGGCCAAACTGGACCCGGTTTTTTTCCGAATGAGCGCGGATTTTCCCAATATCACCATCCTCGGCGGAGGACTTCTCGGCGGTTCGCTCGCGATGAAACTCGTGCAAACCGGTCATCACGTCCGGCTCTGGGCCCGCCGCGAGGAAACGGTGGATGCCGCGCTTGAATCCGGCATCCAGTGCGCCACCAACGATCTCGCCGCTGCGGCCCGCAGCACCGATCTGGTGGTGCTTGCCGTGCCGGTGGGATCGATGCCGGCGCTGGTTTCCCTGGCTCTGCAAGCGGGACTGCCGGCAGGTTGCCTGATCACCGATGTCGGCAGCGTGAAACGCGCGCCACACGACACCATCCCGCCACTGCTCGCCGGTAGCGGCATGGATTTCATCGGCAGCCATCCGATGGCCGGATCGGAACAAAACGGCCTGGCCGCCGCGTCGCCTGATCTTTTCGAAAACGCCGCCTGCCTGCTCACCAATGACGAACAAGTGGCCGCCGGACGCGCCGCAGCTCTGGAGCGCTTCTGGCAGGGCGTCGGCTGCCGCACCACCTGGATGAGCGCCGCCGCGCACGACGAACTGGTCGCGCGAATCAGCCACCTGCCGCACATCGTGGCCGCCAGCGCGGCACGCATCTGCCTGAAACACCCGGGCGACGGCCGCTTCGGCGGCGGCGGCTTGCGCGACACCACCCGCGTGGCCTCCGGCAATGCCGAAATGTGGGCCGAAATCCTCACCGAGAACCGACAGGCTCTGTTAGAACCGCTGCGCGAAACCATCGCCGACCTCTCGGAAATCCTCGCCATGCTCGAATCCGGCGATCAAGAACAGACCCGGAAATGGCTGGCCGCCGCCAAGCACCAGCGCGATACCCTCCATTCCATTTGTTAGAATCCCCTGCCCCGCCCATGTCGGAATTCCGAGTCACCGCCATTTCCACGCTCCATGCGGAATTCCGCGTTCCCGGAGACAAAAGCATGTCGCACCGCGCCGCCATTCTCGGCGGGCTTTCCGATGGCGTCTGCACCATCCGCAATTTCCTGCCGAGCGAGGATTGCCTCAACACGCTCAACGCCATGCAGGCGCTCGGAGCAAAGGTCGAGGTGCTGGAAAAACTCGCCGCCTACGGCCCGATCCACCTGCGCATCCACGGCCAGTCGCTGAAACTCTCCGCTCCCGCCGAACCCATCGACTGCGGCAACTCCGGCACCGGCATGCGCCTGCTCGCGGGTTTGCTGGCCGGCCAGCCGTTCACATCCGAGCTTTTCGGCGACGCCTCACTGTCCTCGCGGCCGATGGCCCGTATCACGGTTCCACTCGGACAAATGGGAGCGAACATCGAATGCCTCGGAGAAAAACCCGGCTGCGCACCACTGCGCATCCACCCCGCCAAGCTCTGTCCCATCACTTATGAAATGCCGGTGGCCAGCGCGCAGGTGAAAAGCGCGGTTCTGTTAGGCGGATTGTTTGCCGATGGCGAAACCACCGTCATCCAGCCGGCCGAGACACGCGACCACACGGAACGCATGATGGCATCCTTCGGCATCCACACGAGCCATCAGGGCCACGCCATTTCCATCTGCGGCGGACAGGTTCCAAGGGCCTGCGATTTCACCGTGCCGGGAGACATCTCCAGCGCCGCCTTCTGGCTGGTGGCCGCCGCCGCGCTCCCCGGCTCGCGCCTGCTCATCAAGGACGTGGGGCTCAACCCGACGCGCACCGCCATTCTCAAAGTGCTCACCCGCATGGGCGCGCACATGATCGACATCGTCCACGAGACCGAAGGCGAGCCGATCGGCAACATCGAGATCCACGGCGCGCCGCTCAAGGGCACCACCATCTTCGCCAGCGAGGTGCCCAATCTCATCGATGAAATCCCGGTCATCGCCGTGGCCGCCGCACTGGCCAAGGGCCGCACCGTCATCCGCAATGCCAGGGAACTGCGTGTAAAGGAAACCGACCGCATCACCACCGTGGTCAACAACCTGCGCGCCATGGGTGGCGTGGTCGAGGAGTTCGAGGACGGCATGGAAATCGAAGGCGGCCACCCGCTGCATGCCGCGGAGATCGACAGTTTCGGCGACCACCGCATCGCCATGGCGTTCGCCATCGCCGGGCTTTTCGCCAAAGGCGAGACCGTCATCCGCAACACCGAGTGCGTGAACACCTCCTATCCGGGATTTTCCCATCACCTCGCCGCCATCATGCGCGGATGCACCGGGGTTGCGGATTTTGAACTACCAACGGTTGCCACCATCCCGGCAACCAACCGGAATGCGCACATCGCCATCGCCATTGATGGGCCCGCCGCCTCCGGCAAGAGCACCCTCGCCCGCCTGCTCGCCCAGCGCCTCGGTCTGATCATGGTGAACTCCGGCGCGATGTATCGAGCAGTCACCTGGCGCGTCCTCAAGGAAGGCATCGACCCTCAAGACACCGCATCGGTCATTGGTCTGTTAGATAATCTGGACATCCGCTGCGGCAGCGATGGCATCAGTTCCACCATCAGTGTGGATGGCATCGATCCCGGCGAGGAACTGCGCTCGGAAAGCGTGAATGCAAACGTCTCGGCGGTCGCCGCGATTCCCGAGTTACGCAAAAAACTCATCCGCCTGCAACGCGCCTATCTCGATCACACCAGCGTGGTGATGGAGGGGCGCGACATCGGCTCTGTGGTTTTCCCGGACACGCCGTTCAAGCTCTACGTGGATGCCGCCGAGCACGTCCG
>CAXNHR010000099.1:0-8484 GCA_964202135.1 Luteolibacter sp.
TGGAGGAAACGCGCGCGGTTGCGGGCGGCGGCATCGTCGTTTTTAGCGAGGAGCGATTCATGCACCTCGATGGTATGTGTTTCCGCCGGTTCGCGCGGCTTGAGCAGCCCGGGCGCGATCACGCTGAGAACTTTGACCCCGAAGGGGACGGAGTGGTTGCAGCCGCATTCGATGCACATGGGATCAGGTGAGTTCGATGCGGCTGAGTTCGAGTTCGCGTCCGCGCCGGATCTCGCCGCAGAGATCGCCGCAGTTCGGGCAGGTGAAAATGAAGCCGCCGCTTTCCACGGCGAACTCCACATGGCAACCATGACAATAAACCTCCACCGGCACTTCTTCAATTTCGAAATCCGCGCCCTCCGCGATGGTGCCGCGCGAAACGACGTCGAACGCGAAGCGCAAAGATTCGATCTCCACGCCGGCCAACGCGCCGATGCGCAGCACGATCCGGTTCACCTGCCGCGCGTTGTTGCCGTCGGCATGGCGCTTTACCGCTGCAAGCGCGGATTCCATGATGCCTAGTTCGTGCATGGTGATGTTGGAAACCACATGCCGCGCGTCGCGTCGAGACCCGTCACTGAAGCGGGCAAAAAATGCGTGGCATGTAAGAGGATACGCATAGTATGGAACTTGAATCCCGATTTAGTGTGCAAGACTGCTGTTTCAGTTAGAAACCACAAACTCCGCCGAATCACCCACCGGCACCCCGCGTTTATGGAAACCATTCCCGAAGCGACCACCCCGGTCACGCGCGACGGCGTGACGGTTTACGAGCAAATCATTTCCCGCGGCGTTCCCCGGCGGGAATTCCTCAAATTCTGCACCTGGATGGCCGCCTGCATCGGCCTCGGCCCGGAAGGCGTGGCCCAGGTGGTGGAAGCGCTGCAGACCAAGCGCCGCCTGCCGGTGGTATGGATGCATTTCCAGGAATGCACCTGCTGCAGCGAGTCGTTCCTCCGCTCGTCGCACCCAATCGTCGGCGATATCCTGCTCGACAAGCTTTCGCTCGACTACACCGAGACGCTGATGGCCGCCGCCGGCCACCAGGCGGAAGCCTGCCTGCATGACACGATCACCAAATACAAAGGTGAATACGTGCTTTGCATCGAGGGCTCGGTGCCGCTCGGCGATGACGGCGTTTACTGCTGCATCGGCGGCAAGACGGCCAAGCAGATCGTCGAGGAAGTGGCCAAGGACGCGAAGGCCATCATCGCATGGGGAAACTGCGCCTCCGCTGGTTGTGTGCAGGCGGCGAAACCGAATCCCACCCAGGCCACGCCGATCCACAAGATCATTGGGGGCAAACCGATCATCAATGTGCAGGGCTGCCCGCCGATCGCGGAGGTGATGGCCGGCGTGCTGGTCCACATCCTCACCTTCGACCGCATCCCGCAGCTCGATTCGCTGGGTCGTCCGAAGGCGTTCTACTCGCGCCGCGTGCATGACACCTGCTACCGCCGGCCGAACTATGACGCGGGATTGTTCGTCGAATCCTTCGACGATGAAAACGCGCGCAAAGGTTATTGTTTGTATAAAGTCGGCTGCCGCGGGCCGAGCACCTACAACTCCTGCGGCACGATCCGTTGGAATGGTGGAGTGAGTTTCCCGATCCAGTCCGGCCACCCGTGCATCGGCTGCTCGGAGGCGAACTTCTGGGACAACGGGCCGTTCTATCAGCGACTGCCGAATTTCCCCGGCTTTGGCATCGAATCGACTGCGGACACGGTGGGCCTGGCCGTGCTCGGCGCTGCCGCAGCGGGTGCCGTGGGCCATGCGGTGATGACCAATTTCCGCAAACGCCACGACATCGGCGAACAGGCCGGTGAAAGCATCGAACAGGCTGAGAAACCCGAAGAAAACTCCTGACCCCCTACTGCCATGAGCGAACGAATTGTCGTGGACCCCGTCACCCGTATTGAAGGACACCTGCGCATCGAGGCCGAGGTGAAGGACGGGAAAATCGTCGATGCCTGGAGCGCCGGAACGATGGTGCGCGGGCTCGAAATCATCCTCAAGGGCCGCGATCCGCGCGATGCCTGGGCATTCGCAGAGCGCGTCTGCGGCGTCTGCACCACCGTGCACGCGCTGGCATCGGTGCGCTCGGTCGAGGACGCGCTGGACATCAAAATCCCGCCCAATGCCGAGCTGATCCGCAACATCATGTTCTGCACCCAATACATCCACGACCACGTGGTGCACTTCTATCATCTTCACGCGCTCGACTGGGTGGATGTGGTGAGCGCGCTCAAGGCGGACCCGGCGGCCACTTCGCAACTCGCGCAGCAACTCTCGAAGTATCCGAAAAGCTCGCCGAACTATTTCGCGGAGTTGCAAAAGCGTCTGACAAAATTCGTGGAGAGCGGCCAGTTGGGGATTTTCGCCAACGGCTACTGGGGCCACCCTGCATACAAGCTTCCGCCCGAAGCGAACCTGATGGCGGTGGCGCACTATCTCGAAGCGCTCGAGTGGCAGAAGGAAATCGTCAGGATCCACACGATCTTCGGCGGCAAGAACCCGCATCCGAACTATTTGGTCGGCGGCGCGCCGTGCTCGATCAATCTTGATGAGGCCAACGCGATCAACGCCGAGCGCCTCGCCTTCGTCGGCCAGGCGCTGCAGCGCGGGCTGGAATTCGTGGAGCAGGTTTACATCCCCGACGTGCTGGCTGTGGCACCGTTCTATCTCGACTGGGCGGCCATCGGCGGCGGCTTGGAAAACTACCTCTGCTACGGCGATCTGCCGACCAATGGTTTTTCCGACATCGGCAGCTTCAAGTTCCCGCGCGGTGCCATCCTCGGCCGCGATCTTTCCAAGGTTCATGAAGTGGATCCGAAGGACGACACCGGCGTGCAGGAGTTCATCGACCACTCGTGGTATGAATACTCCGGCGAGGGTGGCAAACATCCATGGCAGGGTGAAACCAAGCTCAAATATTCCGGTCCGAAGCCGCCGTATGAACACCTCGATGTGGATGCGAAATACAGTTGGCTCAAGACGCCGCGCTGGAAGGGTCATGCCATGGAAGTGGGCCCGCTGGCGCGCATGCTGGTCGGTTATGCCTCCGGCCAATCCGAGATTAAGGAAGCGGTGACCGAGGCGCTTGCCGCGCTCAAAGCCGGGCCGGAAGTCCTGTTCTCCACGCTTGGCCGCACGGCCGCACGCGCCATCGAGTCGAAACTCGCCGCGCGCTGGGGATTGGAGTTTTTCGATCAACTCCTCGCCAACGTCAAGGCGGGCGACACGCGCACCTTCAACAAGGAACGCTGGGAGCCGTCCACCTGGCCGGCGGAGGCCCGCGGTGTCGGTTGCAGCGAGGCACCGCGCGGCGCGCTCGCCCACTGGCTGGTCATCAAGGACAAGAAGATCGAAAACTATCAACTTGTGGTTCCGAGCACATGGAATGCCTCGCCGCGCGATGGCAAGGGCCAGCGCTCGGCCTACGAGGCATCGCTCATCGGCACGCCGGTGCACGATCCCCAGCAACCGCTCGAGATCATCCGCACGATTCACTCGTTCGACCCCTGTCTCGCCTGCGCCGTCCACCTCTACGAGGATCAGAAGGAAATCGCCCGGCACGAATTGCTGGTGAAATAACCCCCGGCCGCCATGCAAGCGTCACATGATTTCAAACGGGTTTACGTCTGGGAACAACCGGTGCGCTGGTTCCACTGGATCAACGCGCTGTGCGTCATCGTGCTCGGCGTGACCGGTTATCTCATCGCGCACCCGCCGGCGTTCATGAGCACAAACGAGGCCTCGTTCGGTTATTGGTTCGGCAAACTGCGTTTTGCACACTTCGTCACGGCCTATGTGTTTCTCGCGAACTTCCTGTTCCGCCTCTACTGGGCGGGAGTGGGAAACAAATACACGCATTGGCGCAATTTCTTCCCGATCTCGAAGCGCCAACTGCGCGAGGTGTGGGCCGTGCTCAAAGTGGATGTCTTCCAGTCGAGCGACAAGCCGGTGCACACGCTGGGGCATAACTCGGTGGCCTACTTCACTTACATGGGCACCGGATTGCTGACGGTGTTCCAAGTGATCACGGGCTTCGCGCTCTATGCGCCGATGAGCGATTTCTGGTTCCCGCATCTGTTCGACTGGGTGGTGCCGCTTTTCGGCAGCGAGCAGAACCTGCGGATCTTCCACTATGCGGTCTTGTGGCTATTCGCGGTCTTCACCCTGATTCATGTCTATTTGGTTTTCTATCATGACTATGTCGAGGGCCACGGCGTGCTCTCGTCGATGGTCGGTGGTTGGAAATTCATGGAGAAGGAAAAGATAGAGGCCGCGGAAGCCACCGGCATCTCGGGGCTGCCCCGGCGTAATGCGACCAAGCGAGCGAACGGATGATGAGATGACCTGCCTGCTCGACAACACGCTGGTCGGCGAGTCTGCGTCCGCCCGCGCCGGGGATTCCCGCCATGCCGCGCGGGTGCTCGTTCTCGGCGTGGGCAACGTGCTGATGGGCGACGAGGGCGTGGGCGTGCACGTGCTGCGTCAGTTGGAAAAGCAGCCGCCGGAGGGCGTGCGTTTGCTCGATGGCGGAACCGGTGGCATCAACCTGCTCATCGAGTTCGACGGCGTGGACGACATCATTCTCATCGACGCCACACGCGACGGGAAACCCGCGGGCACGCTTACTTTTCTCCAGCCACGGGATGCAGGCGAACTGCCGCGCGGGCTGGGAGCGCATGATTTCGGCCTCAAGGATTTGTTTGCGGTTTCCGCCTTGTCTGGCCGCATGCCGACGATTCACTTGTTCACGATTTCGGTGGAGGAGATCCGGCCGATGTGCATGGATCTGTCACCTGCGGTTGCGGCGGCGGTTCCGGAAGTGGAGCGTGCCGTGCGCGTTTTGGCGGAAAAATTGACCGCGTCATGACACCGGAACTCACCATTCTCACGTTCAACGCCATGGCTGTGGCCTTCATCCACACGGTGATCGGGCCGGACCATTACCTGCCATTCATCGTGATGTCCAAGGCGCGCAACTGGTCGTTCGCGAAGACCACCTGGATCACGCTGGCCTGCGGGATCGGCCACGTCGCCAGTTCGGTGGTGCTCGGCCTGGCAGGCTACGCGGTGGGAGCGAGCCTGCGCCGGCTGGAGTGGATCGAGTCGTTCCGCGGCGAGCTGGCGGCATGGGCGCTGATCATTTTCGGCGCGCTCTACGCGGCCTGGGGATTGTGGCAGATGAAACGCAAAGGCCCGGACGGGCACACTCATGACCACCTGCTCCACCTGCATTCACACAATCACATTCACGATCCGAAAACCGGCGCCGAGATCAGCCTCACGCCGTGGATTTTGTTCGCAATCTTCGTCTTCGGCCCCTGCGAGCCCTTGATTCCGCTTTTCATCTATCCGGCCGCCACGAACGGTTGGGCGGGCGCATGGCTGGTGAGCATCGCCTTCGCGGTAGTCACCATCGGCTCGATGCTCGCGCTGGTCCTCGCCGGACGCTACGGGCTCAACTGGCTGCCGGTCGGGCGCCTGGCCCGCTACAACCACGTGCTCGCCGGATCCACCATCGCCATCGCAGGCTGCACCATCCAGTTTCTCGGGCTGTGAAACCCGCCGTGATCGGGCATTGATTCCCGTATGCGCCTCTGAAAGAGTCCCGCCGCGTGAAACAATCGATCGTGACATTGGACATGGAAGGGGTACTCACACCCGAAATCTGGATTGCCGTCGCCGAGAAAACCGGCATCCCGGAATTGCGCCGCACCACCCGCGACGAACCGGACTACGACGTGCTCATGCGCGGCCGCCTCGACATTCTCGACCGCCACGGACTGAAGCTTTCGGACATCCAGGAAGTGATCGGCACGCTCGATCCGCTGCCGGGCGCTAAGGAATTTCTCGATGAACTGCGCATTCTCACGCAGGTGGTCATCCTCTCGGATACCTTCGAGCAGTTCGCCGAGCCGCTGATCCGGAAACTCAACTGGCCCACGCTGCTCTGCCACCGGCTGGTGGTGGAGGACGACCGCATCACGGACTATCAACTGCGCATCCGCGAACAGAAGCGCGAGGCGGTGAAGGCATTCCGCAACATGAACTATTTCGTTATCAGCGCAGGCGATTCCTACAACGACACCACCATGCTCTGCGAGGCGGATGTCGGTTTCCTGATCCACGCGCCGCAGAACGTGAAGGACGAGTTCCCGCAGTTCAAACCGGTGGAGTCCCACGCGGATTTACTGCGGGAAATCAAGAAGGCGCTGGCAGGCTGAGGCCTGCCGATTCACGCCAGCTCTTCCTTGCGCAGGCTGACGATCGGCGCGAGCACGGTGGGCAGTTGCTGCATTTTGGCGAGCGCCTTGCGCATGCGGCCTTCCTGCGTCTCATGCGTCAGGATGATCAGATCGGTCTGGCTTTCGCCCTCCACGGATTCGTGCTGGAGCACGGCATCGATGGAAACATCGCCCTCGGCGAGAATCCGGGTGATTTCCGCAAGCACGCCTTTTTCATCCGCGACGCGAAGGCGCAGGTAAAATGCCGTGACTGTTTCCTCGATTGGCAGCACGGGCGTGGAGTGCAGTTTGTCAGGCTGGAACGCCAAATGCGGCACCCGGTTGCCGGGATCCGCAGTGTGCAGCCGTGCGATGTCCACCAAGTCGGCGATCACTGCGGAGGCGGTGGGCTCGCTGCCAGCGCCTTTTCCGTAGTAAAGTGTGGTGCCCACGGCATCGGCTTGGACCATGACGGCGTTCATCGCGCCCTCGACGTTGGCGATGAGTCGTTTTGCGGGCACCAGCGCCGGATGCACACGCAGTTCGATTCCAGCGGCGCGGCGGCGGGTGATTCCCAACAACTTGATGCGGTAGCCGAGTTGTTCCGCGCAACGGATGTCGGCCGATTGCAACTGGGTGATGCCCTCGATGTGCGCCTTGTCGAACTGCACCGGGATGCCGAAGGCGATGGCGCTCATCAGCGTGATCTTGTGCGCGGCGTCCACGCCCTCGATGTCGAAGGTGGGATCGGCCTCGGCGTAGCCGAGCGCCTGCGCGTCCTTGAGCGCGGCGGCGAAATCGAGGCCCTTGTCGCGCATTTCGGAGAGGATGAAATTGGTGGTGCCGTTGATGATGCCGGCGATCCATTCGATGCGGTTGGCGGTGAGACCTTCGCGCAGCGCCTTGATGATCGGGATGCCGCCCGCCACCGCCGCTTCGAAAGCGACCATCACGCCCTTCTCGCGCGCCGCTTCGAAAATCTCGGTGCCGTGTTTGGCGAGCAGTGCCTTGTTGGCCGTGACCACGTGCTTGCCGGCGGCGATCGCCTCCAGCACCAGCTCGCGGGCGATGCCATAGCCGCCGATCAATTCCACCACGATGGCGATCTCGGGATTGGCGATCACTTCGCGGGCGTCATTCACCACCTTCACGTCGTCGCCGACGATTTCCCGCGCCCGCTTGACGTCGAGGTCGGCCACCATGGTGATTTCGATGCCCCGGCCGGCCCGGCGCCGGATTTCCTCCTGGTTGCGCGTGAGCACCTGGAAGGTGCCGCTGCCGACCGTGCCAATGCCCAAGAGTCCGACTTGAATGGGATCCATGAATGAAATTCCGCTTGTAGGTTTGAAATCATCGGGAAACCCGGCAACCTGCCGGGTTTCCGGGGCCACTCTTGATTCTCCGCCGCTGCGGATCAATGCCAATTCACGCCCCTCCGGCAATGGCTTAACGCGATCACGGAATTGGAGAACGGCCGGAAATGGGATATTTCCCCACTGTCGCCGCGAACGTTTCCCCCCAAGCGCCGCGGATCACGACACCCCCCCAAAAAAACACGGTCGGCGGATGTAGGAGGTTCCCCCCTCCAACATCCGCCGATTTTTTACGCGATCACGTGATGGTCTGTGGCCGGAAATGGGATATCTCTCGTGTGTCGCCGCGAACGTTTCCCCCCAGCGCCGCGGATCACGACACTCCCCCCAAAACGAACGTTTCCCCCCGAAACACAATCCCCCCGAAACACAATCCCCCCGAATCAAAGTCGGCGGATGCTGGAGGTCCCCCCCTTCAACATCCGCCGATTTGCATTCCGGGCGGCGAGGTCATCCGGGCTTGATCGCGCGTTCCCCGGCGTTTACCCCCTGCGGGCCGTTTTCATGTCTGCCTCTTCCTACGCAATACCCTCGCCCGCGCTGCAGCGCGAGGTGGACCGCCGCCGCTCGTTTGCGATCATTTCCCATCCGGACGCCGGCAAGACCACGCTCACCGAGAAATTCCTGCTCTACGGCGGAGCCTTGCAACTGGCGGGCAGCGTGACGGCGCGCAAAAACCAGCGCGCCACCACCTCGGACTGGATGGAGCTGGAAAAGCAACGCGGTATCTCGGTTTCCTCCACCGTCCTGCAGTTCGAATACAAGGACTGCGTGGTCAACATCCTCGACACCCCGGGCCACAAGGACTTCTCCGAGGATACCTACCGCGTTCTAACAGCCGTGGACGCCGCGGTGATGGTGGTGGACGCCGGCAA
>CAXNHR010000100.1:0-8442 GCA_964202135.1 Luteolibacter sp.
GAGGGGTTGAAGATGATTTCCCCCTGTGAGGAAATGCCCAAGGTGCAGCGTGAATTCTGTTCGCCGGCGAAGTAGCCAAACCACGGCGCGGCATCCAAAGACGGCAGTTGCGCGGTGGCAGGCTGAACCGTGTAAACAAACAGTGACAAACCAAGGACTGCAAGGCGGTGTTGGGTTTTCATGACTTCAAGCAAGCCCAAACTCACCCTGCGGGCCAGCGGAAAAAGCACGGCATCCCGGCCACACAAGATGCGTGGTCCGGCACTGTTTACTCCGGTCGCTTTTTGTGCGGCTTCGGCTTTTCCTCCGCAGTGCCCATCAACATCGCGGTTTCCACACGGTTGAGGATCGCCCAGCGGCTGGGTTCCAGATCACCGAGCCATAGGCCGCCGACGCGCACACGCAGCAATTTCGTGACCTGATAGCCGAGCGTCTCGAACATCACGCGGATCTGGCGTTTCGCACCGTGGTCGAGCACGATTTTGATGCGCCGCGGGCTGAGACGCTCGATTGCCTTGGCCTTGAGCTTGCCCTCCGATGTGTAAACACCTTCGAGAAACTGGTCGAGGTGCTCGTTTTCGAAAGCCTGGTTCGAGGTGACGAGGTATTCCTTTTCCACCGATTTCGACGGATGCATCAATTGCTGTGAAAGATCGCCGTCGTTGGTGAGGATGAGCAGGCCTTCCGAATCGCGGTCCAGCCGGCCGACGTGATGCAGCGAGCGCAGGGATTCCGGAAGCAAGGCGTAGATCGTTTCGCGGCCGAGTTCGTCCTCGCGGGTGCAGACGTAGCCGCGCGGCTTGTGGAAGGCGACGACGAGCGCCTCCTTCGGGGCCACCCGCTTGCCATCCACGCGGACGTGATCGCCGGGTGAAATGCGCGTGCCCATGTTGATGCACGGGCTGCCGTTCACCTCGACGCGGCCGGACTGGATGAGTTCGTCGCATTTGCGGCGCGATCCCACGGCGCAGGAGGCGAGGTATTTGTTGAGTCGGGTGCCTTCCTTCATGGGTTCAAATGCAAAAGGCGCGAAACCCGCCGGGCTCCGCGCGTGGTCAAGAGTGATCCATCAAGGGGATCAACCCTCGTGTTTGGTCTTGGGCAGACCCACCGGGGAGCGGCCGTCTTTCCACTCGCCGCGCTCCCTGAGCAGCTTGACGCGTTCGAAACGCTTGAGAACGGAACGTTTGCCGCCGACGGTGGCGCTGGACTTGAGACTGTTGTGCTTGGACATCGCGTGAGGTGGTTTTGAAATCGCGGGAGGCGGAAACTAGGGGCCGCCCGCTCCCATGGCAATCCGAAAATCAGGCAAAAATTTTATCCGAAAAATTTCCCATCATCATATCCGGATACGACGATTTGTTTCTTGAGTCGGCCTGCGAATGATGCTAAAATTTTTCCCATGCCGCAGCCCGACAGCACTCAAGAACTCACTCAAGCGCTCGCCGAACGCATTCTCGTGCTCGACGGCGCGATGGGCACAACCATCCGCTCCTACGGGCTGACCGAGGCCGACGCCCGCGGGAAACGCTTCGCGGACGCGCCCAAGGACCTGCTCAATAACGGCGATATCCTCTCGATCACCCAGCCGGACGTCATCGGCGACATCCACAAGCGCTTCTACGAGGCGGGTTCGGACATCTGCGAAACGAACACGTTTTCCTCCACAAGCATCGCTCAGAGCGAGTTTTTCGTCGAGGACCCGCGCGAACACGGTGGCCGCAAAGACCCGGTGTTTTTCCAGAAAATCATCGAAAACCCGTTTCTCAACGAGCTCGCGTGGGAAATGAACGTCGAGTCCGCCCGCCTCTGCCGCAAGTGGGCGGACGCCATCGGCAGCGACACCGGACGCAAACGCTACGTCGCCGGCGCGATCGGCCCGCTCACCGTTTCGCTCACCAACTCGCCCGACCCCGAGGACCACGCGTTCCGGGTGGTGAACTTCGATCAGGTGCTCGAAGCCTACAAACTCCAGATCCGCGCGCTCATCGAGGGCGGCTGCGATATCCTGATGATCGAGACCATCTTCGATTCCCTCAATGCCAAGGCCGCCGCCGTTGCCGTGCAGGAGATCTATCAGGAACAGAAGTTGAAACTGCCGCTCATCCTCTCCGCCGCCGTCGGCCTCGGCGGGGAAACCATGATTTCCGCGCAGAAAGTGGAAGCCTTCTGGATTGCCTTCGCCCACACCCATCCGCTGGCCATCGGCCTCAACTGCTCGCTCGGACCGGACCTGATGCGCCCGCATCTCGAAGAGCTCGCCGACTGCGCCACCACCCACGTTTCCTGTTACCCGAACGCCGGCCTGCCCAACCCGCTCGCACCCACCGGCTTCGATCTCGAACCGCACCACATGGCGGATTACATGGCCGAATTCGCCGATGCCGGCCTGCTCAACCTCGCCGGCGGCTGCTGCGGCAACACCCCGGACCACATCGCCGCCATCGCCAAGGCCATGGCGGGGAAAAAACCGCGGGCGGTGCCGACGATCGGTTGATTTGAACCGCAAAGCCGCAAAGGTCGCAAAGGGACGCAAAGGAAGAAATTTGAAACATGAAAGACTATCTGAACAATTTGTCCAAGGAGGTGATCGGAGCTGCCATTGAAGTCCACCGCGACCTCGGGCCCGGCCTGTTGGAATCAACCTATGAAGCAAGCCTTCAGCACGAGTTGGAGCTGCGTGGTATTGCTTCGCAACGCCAGCTTCCGCTGCCAATCCATTATAAGGATCTGTTGATTCCGGATGCCTACCGCATGGATTTGTTGGTGGAGGACTCCCTCGTCGTTGAACTCAAGACCGTTCAATCATTGTTACCGGTTCATTCAGCCCAAGTGCTGACGTATTTGAGAATGTCAGGAAAGCATCTGGGACTTCTCATCAATTTTCATACCGTCCGGCTCGCCGACGAAATCAAACGTTTCGTGCACAATTTCCCCGAATAATTCTTCCTTTGCGTCCCTCTGCGGCCTTTGCGCCTTTGCGGCAAAAAATTCTTCCTTCCTCTTCCATGCGCACCATTCCCCACGCCCTGCGGCTCTCCGGCACGGAGGCCTACAACCACACATCCGACAGGCGCTTCCTGATGATCGGCGAGCGCGCCAACGTCGCGGGCTCGCCGAAGTTCGCCAAGCTCGTCCGAGAGGGTGATCTCGAGGCCGCGGTGGAAATCGCCCGCCAGCAGGTCGCCAACGGCGCGAACGTGATTGATATCTGTTTCGACGACGGGCTGATCGACGGCAAGGCGATGATGAGCCGTTTCCTGCGCCTGCTCCAGGGCGAGCCGGACGTCGCCCGCGTGCCCATCATGATCGATTCCTCGAAGTGGGAAATCCTCGAGGAAGGCCTGAAATATTTGCAGGGCAAGGGCATCGTGAACTCGATCTCGCTCAAGGAGGGCGAGGAGAACTTCAGGCAACAGGCCCGCCACATCATGCGCTACGGCGCGGCGGTCGTGGTGATGGCCTTCGATGAGAACGGCCAGGCCGCGAGTTATGAGGAGAAGATCCGCATCTGCGAGCGCGCCTACCGCATCCTCGTCGATGAAGTCGGATTCAACGCCGATGATATCATTTTCGATCCGAATATACTGACCGTCGCCACCGGCATCGAGGAGCACAACAATTACGCGCTGGATTTCATCAACGCCACCCGTTGGATCAAACAGCACCTGCCCGGCGCGAAAGTTTCCGGAGGTGTTTCCAATATCTCGTTCTCATTCCGCGGCAACAACGTGGTGCGCGAGGCGATGCACTCGGCTTTCCTCTACCACGCGGGCATGGCCGGCATGGACATGGGCATCGTCAACGCCGGCATGCTCGAGGTCTATGACGAGATCCCGAAAGAGTTGTTGGAAAACGTCGAGGACGTCCTTCTCAACCGCCGGCCGGATTCCACCGAGCGATTGCTCGAACTCGCAGAACGATTCAAGGGTGTTGGCGGCAAGAAGATCGAAGAGGATCTTTCCTGGCGCAGCGACCCGGTCGAGAAACGCCTCGAACACGCATTGCTCAAGGGCATCGACAAGTTCATCGATGAAGATACCGAGGAAGCGCGCCAGAAATACGGCCGTCCGCTCAAGGTGATCGAAGGCCCGTTGATGGACGGCATGGGCGTCGTCGGCGATCTTTTCGGTGCGGGCAAGATGTTCCTGCCGCAGGTCGTCAAATCCGCCCGCGTGATGAAGAAGGCCGTCGCCTGGCTCACGCCCTACATGGAAGCGGAGAAGGCGGAATTCCTCGCCGGAGACATCGCCGCCATCAAGGAAAAGAACCCATCGCTCAATGATGAGGAGGCCTTGAAACTCGCGGAACGCGGACGCTCCGCCGGACGTTTCCTCATCGCGACCGTCAAGGGCGATGTCCACGACATCGGCAAGAACATCGTCGGTGTGGTGCTCGCCTGCAACGGTTTCGAGGTCACCGACATGGGAGTGATGGTTCCCTGCGACAAGATCCTCGACAAGGCCATCGAACTCGGCGCGGACGTCATCGGTCTGTCCGGATTGATCACGCCTTCGCTCGACGAAATGGTGCACGTCGCCAAGGAAATGGAGCGCCGGGGATTCAAGGTGCCGTTGCTCGTCGGTGGCGCGACCACCTCAGCCGCGCACACCGCCATCAAGATCGCCGAACATTACTCCGGAGCGGTGGTTCACGTGCTCGACGCCTCACGCTCGGTGCCCGTCACCACCTCGCTTCTATCAGAAGGCCAGAAGGACGGCTTCATCGCCGAGAACCGGAACAAACAACAAACGCTGCGCGAGAATTTCATCGGCGGCCCGAAAAAGGAAACGCTCACCCTCGAACAAGCGCGCGCCGCGGCGCCGAAATATGACTGGGAAAGTTATCATCCGCCGCAACCTTCATTCAGCGGGGTGAAAAAAATTTCCGCGGATCTCCGCGAACTGTCCGAATACATCGACTGGACGCCGTTTTTCCACGCATGGGAGCTGCGCGGCGTGTGGGACCGGGAGAACAGGATTCTGAAAACCAAAAACACCGAGGGTGCCGCCGAGGCCGCCAAGCTCTATCAGGATGCGCTGGCATGGATCGACCGCATCATCGCCGAGGACCGCTTCCAGCCCCAAGGCATCTACGGCTTCTTCCCGGCCAATGCGGATGGCGATGACATCATCGTCTGGACCGATGAAACCCGCACTCATGAGCGCTGCCGTTTCCACACCCTGCGCCAGCAGCTCAAGAAGGATTCCGGCAAGCCGAATGTAGCGCTCAGCGACTGGGTGGGTGAGAAAAACAAAGACCACATCGGCGGCTTCGTCGTCGGCATCCACGGCGCGGACGAATTCGCGGCGGAGCTCGACAAGGCGCATGACCCGTATGGCTCGATCATGGTCAAGGCCATCGCCGACCGCTTCGCCGAGGCTTTCGCCGAACTGCTCCACCACCGCGCGCGCATCGAATGGGGCTACGAGGCCGAAGGTGAGCTGACCAACGACCAGCTCATCCACGAGAACTATCGCGGCATCCGCCCGGCTCCGGGCTACCCGGCTCAGCCGGACCATACGGAGAAACCGATTCTCTTTGATCTGTTAGAGGCGACGGATGCCACCGGCGTCACGCTCACCGAGAGCTGTGCCATGCATCCCGGCGCGGCGGTGTGCGGCTTGTATTTCTCGCACCCGGAGAGCCATTACTTCGTCATCTCCGAACTGCAGAAAGACCAGATCGAGGACTACGCGCGCCGCAAAGGCATCAGCACCGCTGAGGCCGAGAAATGGCTCGGGCCTTGGCTTGGCTATCTTCCCTGATTGCCCCGAATATCCCCTCGACGCCAGCCCCGTTCCGCGCCAGCTTTGCCTCGCCACATTATAGATCATGAAAACCACATCCATCGTCTGCGCCGCCGTCATGGCGCTCATCGGCACCTCCCTCGCAGGCGGTGAAGGCTGGACCTCCGACTTCGAGGCCGCGAAAAAACAAGCCACCGAATCAAAGAAAGACCTGCTCATCGACTTCACCGGTTCCGACTGGTGCGGCTGGTGCATCAAGCTCAACGACGAGGTCTTCAAGCACGACGCCTTCAAGGACGGCGTGAAGGATACTTTTGTTTTGGTCGAGCTGGATTTTCCCAAGGACAAAACCAAGGTCAGCGAAGAAGTCCGCGCGCAAAACGAGAAACTCAGCGAGAAATACGGTGTCGAGGGTTTCCCCACGATTCTGCTCACAGATGCCGAAGGCCGCCCTTACGCCGCCACAGGCTATCAAGAGGGGGGGCCGGAAAAATATGTGGAACACCTCAACGAGCTGCGGAAAAAGAGAATCGCGCGCGACGAGGCCTTCGCTGCCGCGGAAAAGGCCGAAGGCGTGGAGAAGGCCAAGGCGCTCATCGCCGCTTTGGATGCCATGAAACTCGATGAAAAGATGGTTGCCGCTTTCTATGGCGATGTGGCCGCCCGCATCAAAGAGGCCGATCCGGAAGACGTGACCGGTTTTTCAAAGAAGGCCGCCGCATCCGGCCGCATCAAGGCCTTCCAGGAAGAACTGCAGAAATTCGCTGGCAATCAGGACATGGACGGAGCCATGGCGCTGGTGGACAAGACCCTGAAAGAAGGCGGTTTCGAAACCGAGGACACCTTGCAGTTGATGATGGTCCGCGCGCTGATTTTCGCCCAGCAGGGCAAGATCGGCGATGCCATCAAGACGGTGGATGAGGCCAAGGCGCTGGCCCCCGCGGACAGCAAGATGATTCCCGGCATGGATGATTTCCGCAAACGCTTGGAAGAAGCGGGCAAGTCCGCTCCGGAAGGTCCTGCCGAAGAAGAGTGAGCCGGTTTACCGCCATCCATGCGCATCGAGATCCTCAACACCGGCAGCGAACTGCTGTTAGGTAAAACCATCAACACCCACGCGGCGTGGTTCGGCGGCGAGTTGTTCAAGCTCGGCCTGCGCGTCGCGCGGCAAGCCACCGTGCCCGATGGTGAGGCGATCCGCGAAGCCATCACCGAATCGCTGGCCCGCGCCGACGTGTTGATCGTCACCGGCGGCCTCGGGCCCACCAGCGACGACCTCACACGCGAAATCACCGCCGAGGTGCTGGGCCTTGAACTGATCATGGACGAGGCGGCGCTGCGCTCGCTTGAGAACTTCTTCGCCCATCGCGGCCGGCCGATGGCCGCGGCAAACCTCAAGCAGGCGCTCGCACCGGTGGGCGCGGATGTACTGCCCAATCCCAACGGCACCGCTCCCGGGGTTTACATTCCGCCGCGGCTTAACGGCCGCTCGAACTGCGCGGTGTTCCTGCTGCCCGGCCCGCCGCGCGAGCTTTACCCTATGTATCATGCGGAGGTGGGGCCCCGCTTGCTCGCGCTGTCCGGAGTGGAAACCCCGCCATCGCTGCTGGAGCTCAAGTTCACCGGCATCGGCGAGAGTGATTTCCATCAGGGCATCGATGCCCGCTTGGAGCAAATACCCGGCCTCGAATATGGCTATTGCGCCCACATCGGCGAAGTGGATCTGCGCCTCATCGGCACCCCGGCGGCGCTCGAACAGGGCCGCTCCATCGCTTTGGAAAAATTCCAGTCATTCCTTATCAGCGACGACGGCTCATCGCTGGAGCAAACCGTGGTCCGCGTTCTAACAGAAAAGCGGCTGACCCTCGCCACCGCCGAGAGCTGCACCGGCGGTCTCATCGGCCACCGTCTGACCAATGTGCCGGGAGCGAGCGCCGTCTTCACCCACGGCTTCATCACCTATGCGAATGCGGCCAAGGTTTCCCTCCTCGGGGTTTCGCCAGTGGATCTCGAAACGCATGGTGCGGTGAGTGAAACCGTGGCCTGCCAGATGGCTGCGGGAGCCTTGCGAGCCAGTGGCGCGGACATCGCCGTAGCCGTCACCGGCATCGCCGGACCGGATGGAGGCACTCCCGAAAAACCGGTGGGCACCGCATGGATCGGCCTGGCTGCAAGTGACATGCCGCCTGCCGCCTTCAAGGTTTTCCACCCGCGCAACCGTCATGATTTCAAGCTGGCGGTCAGCCAGGCCGCCTTGGAAGCCGTGCGCAGAATGATGATGGAATCCGGAAATTTTCACCCATCTTGGACGGCATAGTCCTGGATTTTTCCCGCAATGGTCGGCGGGACGACGGCCCTGACAAGAATATCGTCGCCCTCGTAGTCGGTGGAGAGAACCTTGGCCTCGCGATGGAGCAGGCCGACCAGGTCGGCGCGTTGCTGCGGGATGCGGTAGTTATGGCATCGCACGCGGTTGGCCAGCAGGGTGGAGCAGGATTTCAACAGATCTTCAAGACCGCTGCCCGTGAGCGCGGAGATGTGCAGGGCTTCCGGAAAGCGGCGGTCGAGGGCGGCGAGTTGTTCGGGATCGGTGACGAGGTCGATCTTGTTGAGCACCGTGACGGCTGGCTTTTCCTCGGCACCGAGCTCGGTGAGCACTTCGAGCGTGGTGTCGTGAAAGCGTTCGATCTCC
>CAXNHR010000101.1:0-8435 GCA_964202135.1 Luteolibacter sp.
CAAAGGGTCTTTGCATCAGGAAAATGAATCCATTCCCGCGGCACAATCACCTTGCCAACCACCAGCTCAACCAAGCAGAAAATACCCATCCGAAGTGGTGCACTTTGAAGTGATTACAGGTGGTGCATTTTGAAGTGATCGGTGACACCGGTCTTCAAAGGGTATTCGCAGCGCTTCGCACAGCTCGAAAGCTGGCGATCAAGCCAGTCCACACGATCCTCAACCTTAACGAGTTGGGGATCAAAAACGCGGGCAATCCGGGAGATTGGATTGGTCACCTGCGCCGCTTCCGAAGCCTCGCTACGCGGATGCGCGCAAAGCGCTGCCAGCGATATCATCGCAACGGCAGACCTTGAAAAGGGATGGTGGGACAAATTCATCCGTAGTGGCAATACGGATGTAGATTGAGGATTTTTTAAAAACAATCAATCATTTTTAATTAAAAACTTATCCAAGATTCTTACAGATTCGCTTGTCCGTGGCGGCCGCTGACCGGCTGTCGGGTGCAAACGATGCAGCCATCGAGCACGGCATCGCCAGAGATGCGTGTTTCCGGCCATAGGACCGAATCGCGAACGATGGCTCCGGAAGCTACCGAAGCACCGGGGCCGACCACCGAGTTTTCGATTCGTGCGCCGGTTTCCACTCTGGCCAGCGGGTGGACTGCCGGGCCCAGCGCGAGCTCGCGGTGCGCTTGTAGATACGAGTCGCGGTCGCCGAGATCGAGCCAGACGCCCTCATCCAGCACGATGGCACCAAGTTTTTCCTCCCGCGCGAGATCTAGAAATGCCGGAATCACCGAGACGATTTCGCCTTCGGGCAGGCGGTCGAAAAACTCCGGGTTCACGCAGTAGATTCCGGAAAACACATGAGTGCACGCCGCCCGGCCAAGCGCGTGTCGCAGGTCGGTCACGCGGGTGAGCGAGACATCCAGTGCCACCCGTTTCTCCGCTCCTTGCGAGCGTAGGGCCAGCGTCACCGGCAGGCCGGATGCTTCATGCGCCGAGATGAGTTTATCCAAGGGAAGCGTCGAGAAAATGTCCCCGTTGTGAACCAGCAGCGCTTGGCCGCCTGCCCATGCGGCGATGTTTTTGAGACCGCCGCCGGTTTCCAGGAGCACGGGCTCGTGAAAAAACGAGATGTCATGATCCTGGTTTTCCGGCAGTTGGCGGAAAACCTCCCATGCCCGTGGCAGGTGATGGGTGTTGATGGCAAAGCGGCGGATGCCGGCTCGTGCGCATGCCTCCATCGTCCAAACTACCAGCGGACGGTGGAACAATGGAACAAGCGGCTTAGGCAGGCGGTCGGTGAGCGGCCGCAGGCGGGTGCCGAGTCCCGCGCCGAGGATGAATGCCTGAGTCACCAGGCCGCTGTGCCTTGCGCCGCGCGGATGATCAAGCCTGCGCGGAGATTTATTTCTTCTTCTTAGCCTCGAGGCCCTCCTTGACCTTGGCTTCGATGTCCTCGTAGAGGGCGGCATCGCCCTTGAGGAGTTCCTTGGCGGCATCGCGGCCTTGGGCGAGCTGGGTGCCGTTGTAGGAGAACCAGGAACCGCGCTTCTGGATGATTTCCATTTCCAGCGCGAGATCGAGCAGCGAGCCGGTGGAGGAAATGCCTTCGTTATACATGATGTCGAACTCGGCTTCGGTAAAGGGCGGGGCGACCTTGTTCTTGACGATCTTGATCTTGGTGCGGTTGCCGGTGACGGTGCCGTCGGTGGCCTTGATCTGGCCGATGCGGCGGATATCGACGCGCACCGAGGCGAAGAACTTGAGCGCGCGGCCGCCGGGGGTGGTTTCCGGGTTGCCGAACATGACGCCGATTTTCTCGCGGATCTGGTTGGTGAAGATGCAGACGGTGCGCGCCTTGGAAATCAGGGCGGTGAGCTTGCGCATCGCGGCGCTCATCAGGCGGGCCTGCGCACCGACGGTGGAATCACCGATCTCGCCGTCGAGCTCCTGCTTGGTGACCAGCGCGGCGACGGAGTCGAGCACGATGACGTCGATGGCATTGGAGCGGACCAAGGCCTCGCAGATTTGCAGCGCTTCCTCGCCGGAAGAGGGTTGGGAAATGAGCAGGTCGTCGAGGTTGACGCCGAGCTTGCGGGCGTATTGCGGATCGAGCGCGTGTTCGACGTCGATAAAGGCGGCGAGGCCACCGCGTTTCTGCGCTTGGGCGATGGCGGTGAGGGTGAGGGTGGTTTTACCGGAGGATTCCGGGCCGAAGACTTCGACAATCCGGCCGCGGGGGAATCCACCGACGCCGAGAGCGCGGTCGATGAGCAGATTACCGGTCGGGATGACATCGACATCGACGCAGTTTCCATCGCCGAGGCGCATGATGGCGGCTTCACCGAATTCCTTCTGGATGTGGGCGATCGCGAGGTCGAGGTTGCGTTTGCGGGCTTCCTGGAGTTTTTCGTTAGCGGATTCTTCTGCGGTTGCTTTGGCTGCCATGTGTGTGTGGGGTTGGGATGCACGGGTTATGTTCCGGCCTGCGTGGCAGCGCAAGAAAAAAGATGTTCGTGCGAACAAAAATCTGCCAACTGGCTTAAAATCAGCGGCAACTGATTGCGAGGCGTGCCTTGGCATCGGGATCCTTGTCGGGATCCGGCATCCAGGAGACCTCGAAGCCTTGGTAGAGCGGTGCGGATTTGGAGTTGGAAAGGGTCATCGAGGTGCCGGGCGAGGCGTTGAGCATGAGCCTGCGGCCGCGGAATGTCTCACTCTGCAATTCCAACTCGGTGATGCCCGGGCCGTTGATTTCCACGGAGCCGGCCTGGACGGTTTCGGACAAGGACTGCCTGAGAGCGGAATCGTCGCTGCGTTTGAGTGAGAGCCGGTCGCCACGGAGCTTGTCGGCGAGAGCCTTTTCCTCGCGACGTTTTTCCCGCTCGCTGAGATCGGTGCCGGATTTGCGCTCGCTCGGGTAGAGGTTGGGGATTTTAATGGAAATGGCGAACTTGAGCGGGTTCTTGAGATTGCCGGGATCCAGCAGGCGTCCGCCCACAAAGACGATGCCGCGGTTTTGCTCGACGGTGACTTCAAAGGCGGCATCTCCGGTGACCTTGCCGCGATAGGTGGCTTTTTCGAGTTTCTCCGTGGCGGAGTCGGTGGTTTCGAGCGAGTCGGCAATCAGGCGTTTGGCGATGGTTTTTCCGCTGGATTGGGTTTCCAACACGGTGGGCTCGATCTTGATGAGATAACTATCGGCGATGGCGGAACCCGACTCAACCGGCTTGAGATGCAGTTCCCCGAGCGACGAGATGCCGATTTGGTAGCGGTTGCTGGTGTGGGCGGCGAAATAGCCGATCCATGGTTGTCTATCGATACTTGGGAGCTGGGCATGAAGCGGCGGCAAGCCGGTGGCGGCGAGGATGACGGCGAGGATGCATGCGCTGAGGCGGAATTGCCATTTCATGCCGCGCAAGATGGCGGAGGTGCTGCCGGATGCCAGCGGAAAAGCTGGCCCGGTGGATGATGCGCGTGTTTGCGAGGCCGCGCGGACTTAGCGCACGCCCACGGCGAGGCGGGCCTCGCTCTTTGGGTCCTTGGCAGGGTCTTGCGTCCACAGGATGACGAAGCCGCTGTTCAGCGCGGCCGCCTCCGGGGATCGACCCACCAGTTTCATCGAGGAATTCGGCGCGGCGGTGAACTGGAACTTGTGTTCCTGAAAGGCCAGGGCCTCGATTTCGAACTCGGTGATGCCCGGGCCATTGATTTCCTTGGAAGAAATTTCGATTTTATCGTTGAGCGATTGCCTCATCTTCGTGCCATCGGTCCATTTCCACGAGGCGCGGTCGCCGTTGGTTTTTTTCTCGAAGGCTTTAAGGAGCTTCTTCTTGTCGCGCTCGTTTTCGGTTTCTTCGATGTTCTTCATTTCGTTACCATAAAGATCGGGCATGCGGACCACGAAGGCGAATGCAGCCGGGTTTTTGGATGCTGCGGGGTCGGTGACGCGGCCGCCGAGCATGATCAGGCCGCGGGCTTCCTCGACGGTGACTTCGAAAGGAATGCCGGATTTGGTCTTTGCGCGGAAAGTGGTTTTCTCAAGCTTTTCGGTGGTGCTGTCCGAGGTTTCGAGCGACTCGGGTTCGTGATCCTGGAATGCGGGGCTACCATTTGGCAGGGTTTCGACAATCATGGGCACGATTTCATACGGGCGGATGCCAATAGGCGAACCACTGCGGTCGAGCAGTTTGATTTGGATTTCCCCTTGGGAGGTAATGCCGAACTGGAAGCGCTTGCTGCTGTGGCCGGCAAAAAAGCCGAGCCAAGGTTCGCGCTCGAGTGTGGGGAGTTGGGCCTGGGCGGGAAAAACCGCGGAGGCCGCCAGAATCAGTGAGGAGGCAATTCGGGCGATTGAGCCATATTTTCTCATGCCCGAAACAAGCCCATGCCATTGGCGGATGCCAGTGGAAAAAACCGCAGGACCGGTGATTTTTCAAAGATAGGCCAGCAGGTCGTCCACGGTTTCGCCGTCGAGCTGCCGAATCAGCGCGATGACCAGCGAGAGCATATGAAGGTAGTCGTTGAGGTCGATGATGGCGTTGTGCGAGTGGATGTAGCGGGCAGGCACGCCAAGCACGATGCAGGGGATGCCGTCGTTGGCGAGGTGGAAGGATCCGGCGTCGGTGCCGCCGCTGCGGCGCACGGTGACTTGATGCGGGATGCCCTCGGCGCGGGCGGTGTCGATGGCCAGCCGTGCCAAACGTGGATTGGCGATGGCCGTGGGGTCGAACATGCGGATTTGCACGCCGCCGCCGAGCCGGCCCTGGCAATCGGCGCGGGAAAAACCCGGGGCGTCATCGGCGGGCGGCCCTTCAAGCACGATGGCGACGTCGGGTTTGGCGAAATTGGCCGCGGTTTTCGCGCCGCGCAGGCCGACTTCTTCCTGCACGGTGCCGCAGAGGATCAGGCGGTTCGGGTGCATCGATTGGGTGAGGATCTGCCCGGTCTGGATCACGCCGGCCATGCCGACCCGGTTGTCGAAGGCTTTGGCCATGAAATAATCCTCGCGAGCCATCGGTGTGAAGGCGGAGCAGGGTGCGATTGGATCTCCCAGCGAAATGCCGAGTTCCTCAATCGCCTGGCGTCGGTTTTCCGCACCGACATCAATGAACAACTGATCGACGTGCATGACTTGCCGGCGCTGGTTTTCCGGCAGGAAGTGAGGCGGGCGGGAGGCGATGACTCCGAGGATTTTCTCACCGCCGCGGGTGAGGATCTCGACGCGTTGCGAGAGCAGGTTGTGTTCCCACCAGCCGCCGACGGCGACGAACTGCACGAAGCCGTCCGGCGTGATGTTTTGCACCAGAAAACCGACCTCGTCCATGTGACCGGCCAGCATCACTCGCGGGCCGTCGCCGCCGGATTCGCAGAAAACCGAGCCGTTGCGGTCGGTGGCGAGTTCGCCGCACTCGGCGAGTTCATCCACGAAAATGGCGCGGACTTCATCTTCATGGCCGGGCACCGAGTGGGCCTCGGTCAATTCCTGCAACAGGGAAACTGCCTTGTCTCTCATGCGCCCGAGACTGAACGCCCGGGCCGCCTGATCCAAGCGCCAAGTTTCCGATGAGTGCTGTGACGAAAGCGTAACGGGGCGGATATTCATCGCCCGCGCATTCTGGCCCGTAGTCTGCTTTGCCGTGACCGGCGGCTTCCACCCGCGCCGAAACCCAATGCCTGATGCCTGTCTCTATTTCCAAGTGCATCAACCGAACCGGCTGCTCCCGCGGGAAATGATCCGCCAAGGCGATGGCTTGCAGTTTGAGGATGATGCCATGAATGCCGCCATTCTCGGCCGCGTCGCCGACGAGTGTTACCTCCCGGCCAACCGGATGTTCAAGCGGTTGATCAAAAAGCATGCCGGACGATTCCGCATGGCGCTGTCCATCAGCGGCACCGCCATCGAACAAATGGAGCGGCATCGGCCCGACGTGCTGGAGTCCTTCCGGGATCTGGTCGCCGCTGGTGGCGTCGAACTGCTCGCCGAAACCTATTATCATTCGCTGGCCTTCATGCACTCCAACAAGGAGTTCGACCGCCAGGTGGACCTGCATTTGGAAAAAATCGAGGAGGTCTTTCACGTTCGTCCGCGGGTGTTTCGAAATACCGAGTTGATCTACAACGACGCCATTGCGGCCAAGGCCGAGACCATGGGCTTCGATGGAATCATCGCCGAAGGCGTGGAGTCCAATCTCGCCGGGCAGTCGCCCAACCATCTCCACCGCGCGCCGGAGACCGCGCGCATCAAGACGCTGCTGCGCAACATCCGACTCTCCGATGACCTCGGTTTCCGCGTTTCAGATCCGAACTGGGTCGAATACCCGCTCACTCCGGAAAAATTCGCCACATGGCTCTCCGGCACGTCCGGTGATGTGGTCAACCTTTTCATGGGCTTTGAAACCATCGGCATGGAGCGTCCGGGCGGCGTGGAAATCCAGCGCTTTTGGGAGGCCCTGCCGGATGCCGTGGAGGCGGCAGGCCTGCAATGGGTCACGCCATCCGAAGCGGTCGATCTCTACCGCGCATCGCGCGAATATCACTGCCGCCTGCTCACCTCCTGGACCGATCACGAACGCGACCTATCCGCATGGACGGAGAATTCCATGCAGCACGAGGCCCTTTACCGGGTTCACACCCTGGAAAAGCAGATCTTGGCCAGCGGCGATCCGGAACTCATCCGCGTCTGGTCGAACATGCAGACTTCGAACCATTTCCACTGGATGTCCACCAAGGGCACGGTGGAAGGCGGCGACATCGCGATGCCGTATCACGATGCAGTCGATGCCCACGAACGCTTCATGGCGGTGCTCGATCATTTGCACAAGCTCGCAGGCACCATGCGCGCGGCATGATTTGAGAAAAATCGGGCTTCGCATCCGGCAGCGGCATCTGTCAGGCTTGGCGCGTGTCCGAGACCCGAATTGTCCATGCCGCCGATGACGAAATGAAGGATGCCGTGCGCGAGGCCTGCGCGCTGCTGCGTGCCGGTGAAATCGTCGCCCTGCCCACCGAGACCGTATATGGCCTGGCCGCCGATGCGTTCAACCCCGCCGCCGTGGCAAAGGTTTTCGCCGCGAAGGAACGCCCGTCGTTCGATCCGCTCATCGTCCACATCGCCTCGCGCGGCGATCTGAAAAACGTCGCCATCGTGCCGGATGACATCGAGGAAACCGTGAACAAACTCACCGCCGCCTTCTGGCCGGGGCCGCTCACGATCATCCTGCCGAGGCATCCGGACGTGCCGGATCTGGTCACCAGCGGACTGCCCACCGTGGCTGTTAGACAAAGCTCTCACCCCGTTTTCCGCGCGATCAACAAGGAGCTCGGCAAACCCATCGCCGCGCCCAGCGCCAACCGTTTTGGCCGGATCTCGCCGACCTCCGCCTCCGCCGTGATGAAGGAGCTCGGCGGCCGCATCCCGCTCATCGTCGATGCCGGCGCCTGCTCAGAGGGCGTGGAAAGCACGATCATCTACATCGAACCGCGCGAAGGGAAAAAACCGATCTTCCACCTCCATCGCGCCGGTCCGATCACCAAGGAACAGCTCCAGGATTTCGGCAAGGTGGAGAAGGTGAAGGAAAAACCCGGCGACCTGCCGCACGCGCCCGGCCAGCTGCCGAGCCACTACGCGCCGCTCACTCCGCTCGTTTTGTTAGACAAGCCTGAGGATTTCAAACCGGAGCCCGGGAAAAAATACGGCCTGCTCAGCTACCGCGGCGAGGATGACGGTCCCTACGTCACGCTGCACGATTGGGAGGTGATCGAATCCCTCAGCCCCGGCAGTGGCAAGCTGGCGGAAGCCGCCATCCGTTTGTTCCACTGCATGCGCGTGCTCGACGAGGCGGGTCTCGATGCGATCATCGCCGAGCCCGTCAGCGAGACCGGCCTCGGCGTCGCCATCATGGACCGCCTGCGCCGGGCCTCAGCCTCTACGGCGGCGGAAGACAAGAGCTAGACCGCCCAGCCCGAGCAGGGTGGCGCCGGATGGCTCCGGCACATTCTGCACGCCCGTCACGAGCGCGCTCCCAAGTTCACTACTGAAATAGTCTGTTTTTTGGAGTTGGTATTCTCCGACACCAAATCTTGCCGTGGCGTAGCCTCCACCGTAAAAATTCTGCAGGATGCCGGTTTCAACTCTCGCCGCAGTGACCTCTACCACTACACGCTGAGGTTTGCCCGTCTCAGGATTGATTACAAAGTCAATTTCAGTTTGGGTTGAGATCACGGACTCCCCCCACAGGACGCTTGTATAGACGTTGAATTCGGGCTGACTCGCAGCAGGGGGTGTAAAGATTTGTCTGTAAAAGCCCGCACGAAGCAGAGGCCCGCCGCACTGGCAGCCGATGGAGCGTAGCGGAATCGGCTGCCAGTGCGGCGGCGCGCCGACCTCCCCCCGGGGTTGTAGGCGTCCGTCCAAGGCCGAACACT
>CAXNHR010000102.1:0-8309 GCA_964202135.1 Luteolibacter sp.
TAGTTCACCCCGATGGCCATCAGGAAAAACACGGTGCAGACCATCGCCACCACGCGGTCGAGCTCGTAGATCATCTGGTTCTCGCGCATTTGCCAGGCATCCGGGTCATCCGCGCCGATCATTTTGAAGACGGCGGCATTGAGCAGCGGATTGAGCGGCGAGTGATAAGTGTCCTGGAAGCCGAGCAGCGAGACGGTGCGGCGCTCGGTTTTTTCCACCTGATAGTAGGCCACCGGGCGGATCATCTTGGTGGTGAAACCATTGCCGCGGGCGATTTCGCGGGCGATCTGGGCCTGGTCCATCGCCTGCGGGGAATTCAGCCCGCGGAACAGGGTGAACAGGTTGCCTAGCGTGAGGATGATCAGGACGACGAAGAACAGGCTGCGGCGGACCAGGATGCCGAAGTCGATTTGAGCGGGGTTGAGACTCATGGAGATGCTTGGGGAAATGGGCGGGGATTTGTTTCAGAGACCGAGCTCCTTCAGTTTGCGCTGGAGGGTCCTGCGGCTGAGACCGAGGAGTTCCGCGGCTTGGGTGCGGTTCCCTCCGGCGGTGGCGAGGGCGGCGCGGATGGTATTGGTTTCGAGCGCATGCAAGTTGAATTCCGCCGGGGCATCAAGGGAGTTTTTGGCGGGAGCGGGTGGATAGGCGGCCGCGGGCGCTTGGGAAAGGAGAAACTGCGGCAGGTGCCTCACCTCGATCAGCGGGTCATTGCTCATGACCACGCCGTGTTCGATGGCGGTGCGAAGCTCGCGCACGTTGCCCGGCCACGGGTAGGAAACCAGCTTGGCCAGCGCATCGTCGCTGAGCGGCTTGACCGGCCGGTCGTTTTCCTTGGCGAATTCCTGCAAGAAGGCATTCGTGAGCAGCACGATGTCCTCACGGCGCGTGCGCAGCGGCGGCATCTCGATTTTCACCACATTCAGGCGGAAAAACAGGTCCTCCCGGAAATCCCCGCGGTCCACCATTTCGCGCAGGTTCCTGTTGGTGGCGGCGATCACCCGCACGTCCACCTTGAGCGGCGTGTTCGAGCCGACCCGCTCGATGGTGCGCTCCGAAAGCACTCGCAGCAGCTTGATCTGGGTGGCGGCATCGATTTCTCCGATCTCATCGAGAAACAAGGTGCCGCCGTCCGCCTGCTCGAAACGCCCGATCCGGCGCTGGGCGGCCCCGGTGAAGGCACCTTTTTCATGGCCGAACAGCTCGCTCTCCAGCAGCTGCGGCGAGAGCGCCGCGCAATGCACCTTGACCATTTTCGCCGCCGGCCGCCCGGACAAGTGGTGCAGCAAACCGGCCACCACCTCTTTGCCGGTGCCGGATTCGCCTTCGATCAAAATCGTGGCACGCGTCGGCGCGACCTGCTGGATGATCTTGGAAACCTTGGCGATTTCCGGCGATTTGCCGATCAGGCGGTCGAGCTTGTTGGACTTTTTGACCTGCTGGGTAAGCTGCTTGTTTTCCGTCTCCAGATTGCGGCCGCGCAGGGCGCGCTTGAGCAGCATTTCGACCTCGTCGAGATTGAGCGGCTTGGTGACGAAGTGCCAGGCCCCGCGGCGCATCGCCTCGACGGCGGTGTCCACCGAGCCGTAGGCGGTCATCATGATGGCCACCGGCGGCTCCGGCAACGCGAGCGCCGCATCCAGCAGATCCATCCCGGACTCGCCGCCCATCCGCAGGTCGGTGAGCAACAGCTGCACCGGCTCGCTCTTCAGAATCGCCAGCGCCTCCGCCGGGCTGGCGGCGGTGTAAACGTCGAACTCCTCCTCCAGTGCGCCACGCAAGCCGTCACGCGTGGATTTCTCGTCGTCAACAATGAGCAGGGTGGGGAGCATCTGGGTAAAAGCTGAAATTTTGAAAACTGAAATGTTGAGATGAGATCACCCGACTTCGATCATAGTTTCCTCGGGTGCGCCTAACAGCCGCACGGTGCGTTCGGCGCGCGGGAGGTGGATGATGACGCGGGTGCCGCGACCTTCCTCGCTTTCAAGGGCGATTTCGCCGCCGTGCTCGCGGATGATGCGGCGCACGATGAGCAGGCCGAGGCCGCTGCCGGACGATTTGGTGGTGCGGTAGGGCTCGAAAATCGCGCCCATGTGCTCCGGCGAGATACCGATGCCGTTGTCCTCGATGGTGAGGACGTATTCGTAATCATTGAAGCGCGTGCGGATCGCGATGCAGCCATTGACCGCGGGCAGCGCCTGATAGGCATTGCGCAGCAGGTTGTAGAAAACCTGCTGGAACTGCCCGCCATCGATTTCGGCCTGCGGCATGCCCTCGGCGAGGTCGAGTTCGACACGGATTTTCCGGGCTTCGAGCTCGGGTTCCATCAGCCGCAGCGTTTCATGCAGCACCGCGTGGATGTCCTGCCGCTCGCGCCTCGGCAAGGTCGGGCGAACGGCGTGCAGAAACTGCTTGAGGATGCCGTCGAGCCGCTGGATTTCACCGCGCGCGGTGGCGAGGTGTTCCTCCAACGGCTTGCGATCACCGGGCGGCAGCTTGCGCAGCTTGCGGCCTAACAACTGCAAGTGGATGTCCAGCGAGTTGAGGGGATTGCCGATCTCATGGGCCACACCGGCGGCCAGCAGGGTGAGCGCGTTGAGCCGCTCGGATTCCAGTGTTTCCTCAGCCTCCGCGCGGCTGCTGGTGAGGTCGCGCACCAGCATCACGTAGCCGAGCGTTTCGCCGGTCTCACCGCCGCCATCGATCGGTGCCAGATAGAAATTCAGGAAACGATTCTCCGGATAAAACACCTCCAGATCCCGGCTGATCGTGCGGCCGGGCTTGCCCAAAGTTTCCCAATCCAGCCCCCGGACCTGCGAAGCGAGCGGCTGGCCCTCCGCCTTCTCCGGATCGAACCCGAAGAAACCGCTGGCCGCGCTGTTGACGAAACCGATGCGCCCCTGCGGATCGAGCACGATCACGCCTTCCTGCAGGGCCTCGAAGACTTTTTCGAGAAACCCCTTCTCATGAATCAGCCGGGTGACGATCTGCTGCACCTCGCCGGGTTCGACGCGGTCGAGCCGCGCGACCAGTTTTTCGAGAAATCCGGATTTCACAAGGAGTTGAAAGTTTTCAGTTTCAAGTGTTCAGAAGGGGCATGCACGAACTTCGCCTGATCCTATGCGCCTTCCCGGATGCCGCAACGGCGCGACAAATTGGCACAGCCCTCATCGAAAAGCAACTGGCAGCCTGCGTGAATCTCATCTCCGCCGTGGAGTCGATCTACCGCTGGCAGGGCAAACTGGAAACGTCCACCGAAGTGCTCGCCATCTTCAAGACGAGCGCCGCGGTTTTCCCGGAATTCGAGAGGGAACTCGCCGCCCTCCACCCCTATGACGTGCCGGAGATCATCTCCATCGAACCCGCTGACGTTTCTGAAAGCTATGCTGCTTGGGTGCTGGGGGCAGCCTCAGGATGACAGTCTGCTGCGCCGCGCTTCGAGCTCGGCGCGGATCCCGGCCATGCGTTTCCGGTTGAGCGGATATTTCCAAATGAAATACATCGCCACGGCCAGAATCACTGCGGGAATCCCGAGATGCGCGAAAAACAAACGGTCCACCACTTTCGGCGGCTGGGCATCGAGCTTCGGATCGATCCCCGCGTTGTATTGGAAACAGCGGAAATCGGGCTAACTAAGGCTGCGGAATGACGAGCTTGCGGCCGAGACGCACGACGTCGGTTTTCATACCGTTGGCCTGCATGATGGCGCGCGGATCGACGCGGTATTTGCGGGCGATGCGCTCAAGGGTATCGCCGCGGACCACGGTGTGGGAACGGGGAGTTGTCTCAGCTGGCGCGGGCGGCCTGGCCGCCGCCGGGTTTGGAGCGGCTGTCGGGGCGGGAGCGATGCCGCCGGGGATTTTGAGTTGCTGGCCGAGCATGATGACATCGCTTCTCATGCCATTGGCTTTCTTGATTGCAGGGACGCCGACCTGATAGGTGCGCGAAATTTTGGTAAGCGTGTCGCCGCGTGCGACGGTGTGAACGGGTTCCGTGGTTTTTGCGACAGAAGTCGGAGCAGGTGCGGGAGGCGCGGGTGCGGCTGTAGGCTCGGGTGCGGGCATGACCTCGGCTTGCGCGATGGGTGCGGGTTCCGGTTTTTCCGCGGGCACTGGCTTGGAATCGGCGGGAACGGCTTCCACCAGTTCCTCTTCCTCAAGTGCGGGTGCGGGTGGCGTTGGAATGACGGCTGCGGACTCGGCCGGCACTGCCGCGGGCTCTTGTGGCGTGGCTTCCACGATTTCGGGCAGAGGCTGGGGCACAGCGGGCGGCGGCTCGGCGCTTGCAAGAGCCGGCCCGGCCTCGGGTTTTGCAGGCGCGGGTGTGTGGGGCTGGTCGGTGCGTGGCATTTCGTTCACCGCGACCGGTGGTGGCGGCGGTGCCGGCACGCGCTCTGCCGGGCTGACGATTTCCTCCGCCACCGACGGCAAATCTTCCGCCGCAAGCTCGGATGGGGCGCTTCTCTTCCATGGCTCGAATAACAAGACGGCGATCACGACCGCAAGCGGCACCAGGATGGCAAGCGCGAACTTGATGCGCCCATCCGTGGTGGCGAGCATCATTTCAAAGGTGGATTCGTCAGGTTCCTGATCGGTCTGCGTTTGTGCAACGCCAGCCTGCGTCCCGCGCGTCGGCTTGGTCGGCTTGCTTGGCATGGCAACCGGCGTGATGGTCAGCGGTTGTTTCTCATCCGGCGTTTTGGGCAAGCGCAGGGTTTCATGGCAGGAAGGACATATCACATCGGTGCCATGGAATTCCGCAGCCACACGAAAGACCGACTGGCAACCCGGGCACACATAACCATTCCATATCCTGCCCGCTGGTTTTTCGTCGTCCACGGGCAGCAAGCTGGGTGAGGAAGACGAGGCGGGCAAGTCCGAAGCTGACTCTTGTATCACGGACGGGCGACTTGCTGCTATTGATTGAGCCGACGTTGGAGATGCTGCTGCACGGTTTCGGGCAGCGGGTTGGACTGGATCCATTGCGTGGCGGCAGCTGGGTCGCGCTCGATCCAGCGGTCGAGTGTGCGGCGATACATCTGCTCCTGCTGGCCGGTGTTTTCGATGCGCGAAATCTGGCTGACGGCGAGCCCGGGATCGTTGCCAAAGGAATGCCAGATGAAGTTGCGCACCACATCGCTGTTCACATCGGCCTTGTAGCGATCCATGAGTGAAACCGCACGGGTGGGGTCTGCGCTGGCCACGCTGGAGACGATGCCGCGCAGGGCGTCGCTGCGGATTTCGCCGGCGGGCAGGACGGCGAGCGAGTTCATGGCCGCCTGCTCGTCCTTGCGTGCCCAGGTGCTGAAAACATCGTCCATCCGGCGCTGGGTGGCTTCACCGGGATTTTCCAGCAACCAGCTCACAGTGCCTGCCGGATCGTTGGCGGCGAGGCGGTCCGCCGCGCGCAGCATTGCGCCATTGCGCAGCGAGTCATCCGTGATGGCCTCGATCCAGGCGCGCGCCGCTTCGTTTCCCTGGCCCAGGAGGTAGGGCAACATGGCGTCGAGCGCCTCGCCGCGCTCCACGCTGCGTGGCATGCCGGCGAGCAGGGCGGTGGCGCGCTGCGGGTCGCTGGCGGCCAGGCCGCGGATGATTCCGGCCATGTGAGGATTGGCACCATCGCCAGTGTGATTGGCCTCGGCCCAGAGCAGCGCCGCATCGGGATCGAGTGAGGCCCAGGTGGTGAGGATGGTGTCGGTGGCGAAGCGGTTGTTGGTGTTCTCTTTGGCGTAGGTCAGGGCGGAGAGTGGATCGGCCTTGGCCCAGGCGGAAAGGAGCAGGGAATACTCGCCGAGGCGGTTGTCGGTGAGGCCGAGGCTGCGGAAATGAGCGACCGCCGCCTCGAAATCGCCGGGCGCGAGTTGGTCGATGAAGGCGAGCAGCGCGCGGCTGCGGTCGAGCGGGTTTTCGCCGCGGATGATGGCTTCCAGGCGGCTGAGGCGATCCGTTTCGGAGTTGGAGGAACGAGCCGAGCTTCTCTCCTTGAGTGCCGTGGCGGCATCCCTCGCGGAGGACGATGATGGACCGGTGGCGCCGCGTGAAGAGCGGGTGACCTGCGGACCGTCTTCAGCCGCATCCGCTTGGGCATCCGACGAGGAATTGCGGCCGGCGAAGAAGCCTACGGCTCCGATCAGAACCAACGCGGAAACAAGGATGAGAGGTGAGAGTTTCATGGTTCGGGCTGGAATGATACCACCATTCGGGCAGCAGTCTTGCGGAAAAAAATTTCAGAAGCCGGTGCGCCCGGAGGGCGGATTCAAGCGGTAGCTTGCGCTGCGGCCGCCACCGATGGGGGTGAGCGCCGCCATTTTGACGAGATCCTGCAATTCCCGGGTGGCGGTGGCTTTGGAAACTCCGACGGCAAAGTCCAATCGGCTCATGGCGGGAAAAATCACCCGCGCTTCGCATCCAAGCGGCCTGCGGCGTAGGCCCCGAATACCCTGGTGATTTCATCGCGCACGCGGCGGAAGACGGCCATTTGCTCGTCCTCGGAGCCGCTGGCGTGCGCCGGATCATCGAAGGGCCAGTGGTGGCGGTTCATCTGGCCGGGAAACACCGGGCAGGCCTGGTCGGCATTGCCGCAGACGGTGATGACGGTCTCCACATCATCCGTTAGAAACTCATCGAGGTGCTTGGAGCGGTGGCCGCTGATGTCGATGCCGATCTCGGCCATCGTCCTGACGCCGAGCGGGTGGACGTATCCGGCGGGATTCGAGCCGGCGCTTTCGACGCGGAAGCCCTCGCCGAGCGCGCGGCGCAGGATGCCTTCGGCAAGGTGCGAGCGGCAGCTGTTGCCGGTGCAGAGAATGAGGATGCAGGGTGGTTTCATGGAGTCAGCGGGAAAAATTTGCGTTTCAGGAAAAAGGAAACATGCACCAGCCCGATCAGCGCGGGCACTTCGATCAAGGGGCCGACCACCGCCGCGAAGGCCACGCCGGATTCCAGGCCGAACACCGCGATGGCCACGGCGATGGCGAGCTCGAAGTTGTTGCCAGCCGAGGTGAAGGCGACGCTCGCCGTGCGCGGATAGTCGGAGCCGAGTTTCGCCGCCATGACGAAGCTCACCAGGAACATCACCGCGAAATAGATCACCAGCGGGATGGCGATGCGCAGCACGTCCATCGGCAGCCGCACGATGGCATCGCCCTTGTAGGTGAACATGACGACGATGGTGAAGAGCAGCGCGATGAGCGTGAGCGGAGAGATTTTCGGGATGAAAACAGTATCATACCAATCCTCGCCCTTGAGTTTCACCAAGACCACGCGGCTGAGCGCGCCGGCGGCGAAGGGAATGCCCAGATAGATCAGCACGCTGTGGAAGATCTCACCCATCGTCACCGGCACGATCACGCCCTTGAGACCGATGTAAGGCGGCAGCACGGTGATGAAGAACCAGGCGTAGGCGCTGTAAAACAGGATCTGTGCGATGCTGTTGAGCGCCACCAGTCCGGCGGCATACTCGGTGCTGCCCTTGGCAAGCTGGTTCCACACCAGCACCATCGCGATGCAGCGCGCCAGCCCGACGAGGATCAGGCCCACCATGTAATCCGGCTGGTCGCGCAGGAAAACCACCGCCAGCACCCACATCAGCACCGGCCCGATGATCCAGTTCTGCAACAGCGAAAGGCTGAGGATCTTCCTGTTGGCGAAAACCTTCGGCATCTCCGCATAACGCACCTTGGCCAGCGGCGGATACATCATCACGATCAATCCGATCGCCAGCGGCATGTTGGTGGTGCCCACGGTCATCGGCGCGAAGAACGCCGCAGGATCGGTGATGACCAGATTTCCCAACAACACGCCGAGACCCATCGCGGCGAAGATCCAGACCGTCAGGTAACGGTCGAGAAACGACATCTTTTTGGCAACGGCTTCGGACATGATGAATATGATATGATTTTTCTAACAACAACCGGCCGGGCCACAGCAAGGTGACTTGCCGGCCACGGCCGGCAGGCGCGGATCCGGCATTTGCAAACCACACAACTCCGGGGCCAGGCACTCGGTGTGCTTGTGGGCGAGGCGAAGGACCACGGCGTCATCCGTCAGTTCGTGGCCTTCGATGGTGTATTGCGAGATCACGCGGTCCTCATACTCGATCTCCACCGGCACGGTTTCGTCGGGCAGCAGGGATTTTCCCTTTTCGAGAATGCCGGCCATTTTTCCGGTTTCGATGCGGTGGTCGTAGTCCTCGCCCACCCAGACCTGAAGTTGACAGACGGTGGTCTCGCGCAAGGTGCCGCCGCAATCGAGGAAGTTCTTGTGGACGCGGCCGACTTCGGTGACGTGGAAGGAAACGGGCACCGC
>CAXNHR010000103.1:0-8295 GCA_964202135.1 Luteolibacter sp.
GTTTGCCGAAGCCACCAGGCAGTTCAACCAAGTGGGCGGCAAAGCGCACATTGTGGGCGATGCCCATAGCGATTGGATTCCGCCCGACTGCGCGGAGACCCGGCCGCCGGAAGACCCGTCGGTTTACGGCACCGCCGCCTATTTCCGGAGCGTGGACACCATCGTCCGCATCGCCGAAGTGCTTGGAAAAGACGAAGTGGGCGAATTGCGAAAATGGGCGGATGAGATCGCCGCGGCTTTTCATGCGGAGTTTTTCAATGCTGCCAACAATCAATATCACGTCGCCGGGGAAGCGAGTTACCGCCAAAGTGTCAACGCGCTGCCGCTGGCTTTTGGAATGGTGTCCAAGGGAAACGTGCCGCTGGTGGCTGGAAATCTGCTGGCGGATTTGGAGCGGCGGGATTGGGCGCTCACCACCGGCATTGTCGGCACTGGTGTTATGATGAATTTGCTGCCAGATCTCGGCGATGCCGGAGTTGAGGCTTCCTGGAAGCTGCTCACGCGAACCGATTACCCAAGTTGGGGGCACATGCTCAAGGATGGTGGCACGACCATCTGGGAACGTTGGCAGGGTGATTCCTCGCTCAACCATCCCGCTTACGGCGCAGTGGGCGGCTATCTTTACCGGCATCTCGCGGGCATCCAAGTTGACGCCAAACATCCGGGCTTTGCGGAGTTTGACGTGCGGCCCATATTTCCCCAAGGCCTGTCCTGGGTGAAAGCGAGTTATGATTCCGTGCGTGGAGATATCCGGGTGGAATGGCGGCGCGAGGCTGACCAGCTTTTCATGAAAGTGCGTGTGCCCACGGGAACCAAGGCCCGTATTCATATCCCATCGTCTGTTTCGCTCGAAATCACCGAGGGCGGGCACCGGGCCAAAGCCAGCCGCGTGCTCCCCGGTCTGGCGGTCTTTGAGGTTTCCGGCGGTGACTATTCATTCGCCTCAAACGTGAACGCGGAAACCATTAAAACCGCACACAACACCCTGAATGAACTTTTCGCCTCGGCGGCCACGGCCATGGTCGCAGCCGGCTCGGGCGGAAACGGGGTTGCCGTTGGACAGTCCTCACTCATTGGAACCTTGGATGCCAGCGACACCTTTACCACCGGATTGGGCGGTGATTATCGCGCCGCACCTTACACCGCGCCGTGGACGGCGAAGAACACCCTGGAGGTGGAAAGCAATCGCTCGCTGACATGGGAAATGCCCGGCGATGCCCTGTGGGCGCTCACTTCGGCCAAGAACAGTTCCAAGCCCGCTTATCCGGGCGAGACCAAGGCCGGTTCGGCATCCGGAGTCACCGAAAACGGACAGAGCGATGTGGCTTGGGGCCTCCGCTACGGCATGCGCCGTCAGTTTGTCGTCCAATTCGATGCGGTGGTGCCCACTGACCGGGTCACCCTATTGTTTGGGCCGGGCGCTACGAATGGCGCGGCGGGCATTTTTGCCGGCAACACCCTTTCGGTATTCCTGCGCACGGTGGGTGCCAAGCCTTATAGTGTCGGGCTCTTCCGCAGTGATACAAAAGTGGAAATTGACACCGGCCTGACATCAACGCTGGCCGCCGCGGAGCAGGGCCGTTGGCACAATTTCGCGGCGAAGGTGGACTTGGAAAAAAATACGATCCAAATCTTCATCGACGAGGTTTCTCTCGGCACCATCGACGTCGACACGCTCGCCCCTGGTTTCTCTTGGGATGCCAGCGCCGTGGGCTACGGCCTGCGCTCGCCCGACGCAGACCGGGCATGGTCGGATAACTTCCAGATCGGGGCGTGCCGGTGATGACTTGTCGAAAACCAACCAGCGTTCCATACGCGGGTTGGGGAAAATCAATGCCCACCGAAGTGGTCCCAGCCGCCTTGAAGGGTTTCGCCTTGGTCGGATTCGACCAAGCGGCCGATTTCGCTGAGCGGCAGGTCGGGAAATTCCGCGCTCCACGCGGCGAGCAGGGCTGGCACCCGCGCGGGCTCGATGGCCAACAGCAGTTCGAAATCCTCCCCATCGCCGAGGGCTTGCTCCACGGTGCAAGCCGCCGTGAGAGGTATCGCCGCGCGATCCAGCGTGAATCCACAGCCTGAAGCTTTCGCCAAACGTGGCAGGTCTTTTGCCAAACCATCCGACAAATCCATCATGGCCGTCGGCTTGAAATTAGATACCAACCAGTTTGCTTCCCGAGTGCGTGGGATGAAATGAAGGTGTTTTCCAGCGAAGGATCCGCCAAGGGTTCCGGTGACTAGCAAGGCATCGCCGGGCTTGGCGGAGGAGCGTAGAAGGAGGTGCTCACGGCGGACACTGCCGGTAGCGGCGATGGAGATCACGGCGGCGGAATCTTTTGGCACTCGGGAGGTCTCGCCCCCAGCGAGGACGGCGTGGAAGGTTTGGAGGCAATCGCCGATGCCGAGGTAGAGATTTTCCGCCCATGAGATAGGGGTTTCCGGCGGCAGGGCGAGGGTGACGAGGAAGCGCTCCGGCCGGCCGCCCATGGCGGCGAAGTCGGAGACCACGCGGGCGGCGGCTTTCCAACCGACCTCGCGGGCGGGTGTGTCCGGCAGGAAATGGACACCGGCGACGAGTGCGTCGGTTTTGAGGAGTTGGAGGGTATCGGAACAAGGGCCTGGATCGACGACGGCGCAGTCGTCGCCGGGGCTTGCGGCGGGTGCCGGATCGCGTGGGGCGAGTAGGATGAGGCGGGCGATGAGGGCGTCTTCGCCGATGTCGCGGAGGGTTTTCACCAGATGGAGCCGAGCGGGATTTCGTAATATCGGGCGGCGATTTGCAGCGCGACGGTGGAGCCGTTGAAGCAGAAATGGGCGGCGATGGGAGCCCAGATGGAGCCGGTTTTTTCGTAGAGAAATACCAGCACGCCACCGAAAATGAACAATGGCAGCAGGGCGGTGAGATTGCCGTGGGCAGCGGCGAAAACCAGCGCCGAGCAGATGGCGGCCGGGAACATGCCGCCGAATTTTTTCAGGACCGGGTAAAAATAGCCGCGGAAAACGACTTCCTCGCACAGCGGCGCGGCAATGACGGCAGCGAATGCCATCAGGCCCAGCACGACCGGGTCGTCGGATTCCTGCAGCAGTTTCACGGTTTCCTGGGTGGTTTCGATGCCGAGCGACTCCATCCATTCGATGTATCCGGTAAGCTGCAAACCTCTTAAGAGGAGCCACATGAAAAGCAGGGAAGCGGGCGCGAGCAGGAATGCCCAAGGCCAGGCGGGCCAGCGCAGGCCGAGCCAGGTGCTGATTTGGACGCGCCGGATGACGATGGCGGTGACGAAGCCCGCCATCAGGAATTGGAAGCCGATGTTGATCAGCAGGGTTTCCACATTCAGCGCTGAGGCGGGTTTTTCCGGTGACTGCAACGAGGCGAGCACCAGCCCCGCGAAGATGAGAAAAACCAGTGCCGCGACGAAGAGGTCGATGGACTGATAATGGCTCGCCGTCACCCGGCCAGGGGTTTCCGCGCCAACGGTGACGGTGACATGGCCGCGCACGGACCGTGCGCGCAGGCCGGTGGCGATCAAAAAAACAACGACCGCGGCGGCGAATGCGCCGGTGAGAACCAGTTCGGTGGGATCGGGCATCGCGGGAATTTCGTCGCACGCAAGGTGCGACGTCCCGGCTCGGTGCGCCAATGGAAAAATGCGCGGCGGAAAGCCGGGGTTTTTCGGATGTCATGAATTTCAAGCGATGCTTGCAAATCCTGCCGGAATTCCGAAACTCCGCCACCATCAAGGCAGCCTCAACATCCTCGATTCCCACGCGGAATCCGTATCGTGCGATCCTGCGGCGGGATTATCCCGAGCCCTTGATCGCGCTGTTGGCATTCATTCTGGGCATCTGGTTGTGGAACCATTATTTCGGAAAATCCGCCGGCTACCCGCCGGGCACCGAGGAGGTGGCCTTGGTGAAAATCGACCGCGACCTGCGCCTGGCCGACGCGATGGAAGGAGATCCGGCGTGGCTGCGTCGGCTTGTCGGCGTGGACGCCCCGGCCGCCGTCCGGCGCGATGGGTTGCTCGCTCTGCAAAAACTCGCGGCGGATGGCTCGATGAGTTTGCCGGGACTGGAGGCTTACGCCATCCTGAATGCGGTGCACAAACAACAACCGGTCCGCGAAACGCTCGCGGAAACCATGCAAGGTCGGATGATTTCCGGTTTTGTGGAAAAATCGGAAAAGCTGGCGAGTCACCAAGGCAGATGGTGGCACGCGCGCTGGATCGAGGAGATCGAGCAGGACACGCCGTCTGCCTGTCAGTGGCAGGAAGCCTATGCTGCCGATTCCCGGCAACTGCGGACCCGCGCGCTGTTTGCCCGCTCGTGGGTCTGGCTGCTCGGTCTCGCCGGAGTGGCCTTCATTCCGCGCACCTTGGTGGAGTTGAAACGCGGCCTGCGGGCCAAACCGCGCGGCTATGGCGGTGCCTGGCCGCTGCCGCTGGGCATGCTGGTTTTTCTGGTGGCCACGCTGGCATGGATCGGGTTCACGATGACGCTGGATCTCGGCATCAGCGCCTTGCCCGGGCTGCACCCGCTGGCGGGAATTTTGCTGGATTCGGCGGCGCGGATGTTGCCGGCGCTCATCGCGCTGGGGCTTTTGTTCCGGCGGCCGTCCCACGCGGTGCGGGTGATGGGGCTTGCCCGATCAATCGCTCCGAAGGCGATCCTCGGGGTATTTGCGCTGCTGATGTTAATCGATCTACTGCTGCGCGCGGCGATCGGCGACGGTAATTCCAGCGAGCCGGGTGGGGGACTGAGCGCGGGCGATGCCGGCATCTGGGGCTTGGCATTCGCGGTGGTTTCCGCCTGCCTGCTGGCACCGCTGGCGGAGGAACTGCTTTACCGTGGAGTCTTGTTCCGCTCGTTATGGAACCGGCTTGGCGTTCTGTCCGCCGCATTGCTCTCATCGTTGGTTTTCGCGGTGCTGCATTTTTATGATGGCTATGGCCTTGTGAGCGTGGGCGTTTTTGGCATGTCTTGCGCGCTGCTCTACGCCGCCACCGGCTCACTGGCAGCCTGCATCGGACTGCATGTATTATATAACTCGGCCATCAAGCTGCCGGAGTGGTTGATCTACCACGCCGCGCTTGGTTGATTTTCTTCTTTTTGCCAAATCCATCGCATGAAGCGTCCGCCTAGCCAAGCCCCGGTCCGCAAGCCCGCCGCCAAAACACACGTCGGGCCGAACTGGAAATTCCTTGCCCACCTGTGCATCATCGCGGGCCTCGTCTATGCCATTTCCATCGCATGGCAAAACCTCGGCGAATCCAAAGCCAAACGCGAAGCCGAGAGCCGGGAGGCCGCCGCTAAAAGAGCCCAAGCCTACGAAGATGCGAAGGTCGAGGCGCGCAGGCAGGCCGCCGAGCGGAACAATCCCGCGATGCAAACGCTGCCGGATATTTCCGCCGATGATGTTGCGGCACCGGTCGAGGCCCCGCAGGAGTCGAGTGACGGCCCGGAAACCTCCGCCGCGCCCGTCGAGGAAATCGACCCCGGTCCTGAGTTTGCCGCCCTCACGGCACGTGCCCGCGAGCTCGTCATCGCCGCCGAGCGCAAACGCGCAGAGCAACTCGCCGAAAACGCCCGCACGCTTGCATGGCATCTCGATGTCTGGCTGCGCAGCCTGCCCAAAACAGAACAGGCCGACTGGCTCCCACACGTCACTCGCATCAAGTCCGCCTCCAGTCATGGCCGTGTGCCCCATTCCATTCCGGAATCCAGCGGCATCAGGTTGTCCGGCAAAGTGGCTGAGCTCACCACCGCCGCAGCCGCCAAACAAAGCGAGATCGACCGGGTTTTCCTCAGTGAAACCGGGAAAATCCACCGCGCCTATCTGGCGAAAATCCAAGTGGCCATCACCCAGGCCGAGAGCTCCGGCCAGACGGGCACTGCGGTGGCGCTTGGCCGCGCCAGTGAATCCGCCGCCAACCTTGAATACTGGCTCCAATCCCTTGGAGTCGATTTCCAGTCTGCTGATGATTCACCACTGACAGAATAAACCCTCCATGAGACGTCCGGCTGCGGTCTGCCGCTTGCATCCGCGCCTCATTGATCTTGCCGCCGCGATTTCCCAAACCCTAAGCTCCTGCCAACCCATGAGCGAAGACCAGATGCCCGCCGATTTTGTCGCTCCGGATTCCGCCGATCTTGCTCCGCTTTTCCCCGGATACGAAATCCAGGGTCTCATCGCCACCGGCGGTATGGGTGCGGTTTACGGGGCCGTCCAAAAATCCCTCGAGCGGGCCGTCGCCATCAAGATCCTGCCCCAGGAATTCACCCGGGACGAGGCATTCCGTGCCGGCTTCGAGGCCGAGGCCAAGGCCATGGCCCGCCTCAACCACCCCAATCTCATCGGTGTCTATGACTTCGGTGAGGTGGCCGGCATGCTTTACATCATCATGGAATATGTGCCGGGCCAATCGCTCCATCACTCGGCGCACGGTATCGCCATCGATCCCTCCGAGGTCATCCGGCTGGTCACCGGCATTTGCCATGGCCTCGCCCACGCCCACCAAAACGGCATCATCCACCGCGATATCAAGCCGTCCAACATCCTGCTGGATCTCAATGCCAATCCCAAGATCGGCGATTTCGGGCTGGCCCGCCCGGCCGACCGCCAGATCCAGGCGGGGGAGGAAATTTTCGGCACCCCGCATTACACCGCACCGGAGGTGGTCGCCGCACCATCAGCGGTCGATCACCGTGCGGATATTTTTTCCGTCGGAGTCTTGCTGCACGAGCTGCTCACCGGCCGCCTGCCAGCCGACGACCACCGCACGGCATCGGCAATTTCGATGTGTGATCCGCGCTTCGATGCCATCATCCGCCGGGCTACCGACCTCATGCCCGATCGCCGTTATGCCAGCGCTCTGGAGATCGTCGAGGAGTTGCACACCATTGCCACCACCGCTGGGCCAAAAGTCCTGAGAACCGCTCCCGCCGGTGTTCCGCCCGAGGCGCGCCACCGCAAAGGGAAGGTGGCCGCCAGCGCGAAAAAATCCTCCAGCGCGCCCCTGGTGGTGATCATCCTGATTGCCGCCGCCGTCGCCGTGTTGGCGCTCAAATACTATTCGGATCGTAATCACGCTCCTGAAAACCCCATCGCGGAGACTCCGCCGCCTGCCGCCGTCCCGGAGGCACCTGTCCTTCCGGAACCGGAGCCCGAGCCCGTCGTTGAAATTCCCGCTCCACCGATCATTCCTCCCGAGCCGGAGCTGGTCATTTTACCCGAGCCCGAACCGGAGCCGCCCAAGCCGCAACCCCAAGCCATCGAGCCAAAGTCCGATGTCGCCGCTTTCCTCGACCGCGCCCGCGGAATCATGCGGAAACGCGCCGAACCCTTGATCAACTCCCACGATCTCAACCTGCAAAAAAACACCGATTCCTGGGCGCGGGCCCTCAGGCGCGCCATCCGCAAAATTGATCTTCCGGGCGTTCGCGGAAAAGCCGAGGTGGCGCTCAAGGAATTCCTCGACCTTCACGAAAACGACGGCAACCGGCTGCCACCGGCGCTCAACCCCTATCTCACTACCTTGCCGCCGCTCGTGGAAACTCACGAAGAGTTCATCGAAAAACAAAAAGAGCTCGAACGCGCCGTCGTCAACGAACTCTCCACGCTTTCCGCCACCTACATCCTCGGCATCGAAAAACAAATCGAGCGCCTCAAAGCGGGCAACGATCCCGGGGCCATTGTGCTGCTCGAAAAGGAAATCGAACTCGTCCGCGAGGATCCGGAATATTTTCCCGAGCTCATGCTCGACCCCGCCGATCAGTGATCGCGCATTCTTCCACTGGCGGCCCGCGCATTCCCACCTAGAGTTCCCGCGTGCCTACCCACGCCAGTCACTCTTCCTCCATCCGCCTCCACGGTTGCCGCCAACACAACCTTCGTAATCTCGATCTGGAGATTCCCCTTGGCAAGCTCACCGTCGTCACCGGCCCATCCGGCTCCGGCAAGTCCTCACTCGCCTTCCACACCCTCTACGCAGAGGGCCAGCGCCGCTACGTCGAGACCTTCTCGCCCTACGTCCGGCAGTTCTTCGATCGCATGGACAAACCCGACGTCGATTCCATCGAAGGCATCCCTCCCGCCATCGCCATCGAGCAGAAAAACCACGTCCGCACCACCCGTTCGACCGTCGGCACCCTCACGGAAATCAATGATTACCTCAAGCTCCTCTTCCCGCGCCTTGCCACCGCCTTCGATCCCCACACCGGCGAGACCATCCAGCCGGACTCACCGGAATCCGCCGCCGCATGGGCCTTTGAAAATCTAACAGGTGAGCCCGTTCTCGT
>CAXNHR010000104.1:0-8231 GCA_964202135.1 Luteolibacter sp.
AGGAAAGCACCCGGCAGCCCGAGAAATTCTCATACATCCGCAGATACATCCGGAACGCCTCGCATTCCCGCTCGCCGAAGACCAAGCGCCGGTCCACCACCCGCGAAATGCAGTGGTAAATCGCGGGTTTCACCGCCGAGTCCTGCCACTGCACCAGCCATCGTGCCCGTCTCATGCGGGACAACCTGCCTGCTGCTGCTCTACGGTGCAAGAGAATTTCTGTTTATTTATCTGTCACTATAATTATTACAATCCTTGCGATTGATGTCGAACTTGGCATGGATCTTCGCCTTGCCATCCGTCACGCTGGCGGCCGCGGGGAAGCTGATGTTCCTTGTGTTGCCGATCAGCGTGAGATTGCCGGAAACCTCGTAATTTCCCTCGGAAACCGGCTTGATCGCGGTCAACTCGAAGGTGGACTCGGGGAATTTCTCCACATCGAAGAAATCCGCGCTCTTGAGGTGGCCGGTGAGCTTTTCGTCGTCCGACCAGATCTGGGAAGGAAATCAGGCGAGATCGAACATCAGCGCCTCAAGGCCGTCGCTGCCGGATTGGATCTCAAGAAGACCGGCTTCTTCAATGGATGCCGCATCGCCCGGCAACAACTCAATCCCTGCCAGAGTGGCCGCGCCGCGGATGACGTGAAGCCAGATGCCGCGTCCGTTTGTCAGGTTGTGGCGGATTGTTTCGGCGGTTTCGCAACGCAGCAGATAGACCGAGGCATCCTGCGCGATGCGCGCCGATCCATCGCGGCCGTCAGGTGAGATCACCACGGTCTTGGCGGTAAGTGTGGCGGGCGGCGTCCACTCGGTGTAGGCCGGTTCCAATCCACGCTCGGCAGCCGTGATCCAGATCTGCAGGAAACGTGCGGGCTTTGTTTTACTAGGGTTGAACTCGGAATGGAAGACGCCTGTGCCGGCGCGCATCAACTGGATCTCGCCGGGCTTGAGCACGCGCTGGTTGCCCATGGAATCCTGGTGGGCGAGGCTGCCCTCGAGCACGTAGGAGAAAATTTCCATATCGCGGTGCGGATGGGTCGGAAACCCTCCGCCTGGAGCCACGCGGTCGTCGTTGATCACGCGCAGCGAGCGGAATCCCATCTGCGCCGGATCATAGTAGTCCGCGAAGGAAAACGTGTGACGGCTTTCCAGCCAGCCGTGATTCGCATGCCCGCGCTCCGCGGCGCGGCGGATCCCGAGGGTATGGCTTCCAGTGTTGGTGTGGCTTGCAGTCATGCGTTGATCATACCTGCCCGCTCCGATGCGGCTAATGCCAAGTCCGCATGCATACCATGCCATCCACGCATGACCCTGACATGCGGATGACGCGTGCGGCCGCACGCGGGATTTGTATTCCGGTATTTTCGAGCATGCGATTAGGGCTGGCCGGGTGGGCGGGATTTGGCGATGTTTCACGGGTGGAATTGAAGCGTCTCAGGCACTTTGTGGCGGTGGCGGAATCCGGCGGAATCAGTGCGGCGGCACGCAAGCTGGGGCTCACCCAACCGGCGCTCAGCCGGCAGATCAAGGCCTTGGAGGATGATCTGGGCGTGACTTTGCTCGACCGCGGTGCCCGTTCCTTCTCACTGACGCCGGCAGCGGACGCGCTTTTGGCGGATGTGCGCAAGTTACTCGATTTTTGTGATGCGATGACCTCGCGGGTGCGCGCCGCCGCGGCGGGTCTGCCTTTGCGCATCGGTTACTCTCCCTCGCTGGCGGGCGACTTTCTGCCGTTTGCCATAGAGAGTTTCACCCAACTTCATCCGGGGCTGCGCGTCAGTTTGCACGATGCCTCGTCGCTGGAAATGCAGCAGGCCTTGTTGGAGGGCCGGCTCGACCTGATGGTGACCGTCCCATGCACTGCGGCGGATGTGATTCATTGGACGACTCTGCGCGAGTGCGGGTGGCGGCTCGCAATGAGCGCCCGCCATCGTTTGGTCGCGGCGAAAACCATCAAGGCGTCCGACCTCGCGGATGAGCGGCTCTTGTTGTTTGATCGCGGGCAGTATCCCGACTACTGGAGCCGTGTGAGCGGTTATTTCAAGGAGCATGGGATCCAGGCCAAGGTGGCTGGCGAGTTCGATGGCATCGCCAGTCTGGCCGCCGCGGTGGAGGCCAATCTCGGCTGCGCGATTATTGCCGAGAGCAGCAGCCTCGTCCGCGATGGCAGCGAACGCGTGTTATCGCTACCGATGGATCCGCAGCCGGAGCCCATCATTGTGGCAGCCGGGGTGGTAGCGCGACATCAGACACCCGCGCACGTGCTGGCATTCATCGAGGAAATGAAGTTGCAGGCGGGCAGGTGAGCATCTTGCGGGTCAGGCTGCCGCGGGTTCAGTCTGCCGGTTGCGGCGCAGGCTCACGATGCGTTTCCACAGCCAGATCGCGAAAGCGCTGCAGAAAATCACGATGCCGATGAAAACAAACAACGCGATGGTCGGAAACAGCCCGATCAATGCCAGTCCGCCCAGAACCAGCCCATCCTCGGCAACGCTGGTCACCGTGTTGGAGACCGGTTCCGGTGAGAGGTTCACGACCGCGCGCACACCCGCCTTGGTCCCGTGCGTCGAAAGTGATGCGGTGCCGGCCACCAGCGCGGCGATCACCAGCACCACGGGATCCATGCCGCCGAGTGCGGTCAGCGCCAGCACCACTCCGCCGATCGGGCGGATCAGCGTGTGCAGGCTGTCCCACGCAGAATCAACCAAGGGCACCTTGTCGGCGAAGAACTCGATGAGAAACATGCCCGCCGCAACACCGATGATCCACGGGTTTCCGAGAACGGCGAGTTGCGCGTATTCGCCTGCCAGATCCAGCCAGCCGAATCGCACCGCCAGAGCCGCCACCAGCACGGTGAGGTAGAGGTTCACGCCGGCAAGAGTTGCAAGTCCGAGGGCTACGCCAAGTTGGTCGAGCAGGGTCACGCCCGCGATGCATAGCGCATGCGCCGCAGGCGTGCAAACCATCTGTCAACTACCCCCAGCGAGCCTGGAGTGGGCCAAGGGCCGTTCGCCACCGACACCATTGCATGGAATTAAACCAAGATGGAACTCAGCAAGGACAGTGCAAGGGCGGTGGCATCGTTGCCCAGTGGATAGGGGTTTTCATAACGGCAGAGAATTGCCACTCGAGGAGCTGGCTCGAATTCGGCTCGAATCTGTTTAGCCGCCCTATTCCGGACGGATGCTGAGTCCACTTGGCATCGGCCAGCATGATGTGTCCGGCGCGGTGCGGCAGGAAATCCGCCTCCTTGGTCCGGTCCCGCCAGAACGCAAGCTGCCAAGCGCCGATCCCTCTCCAGATAGGTGGCCACGTAGGATTGGAAAAATCCGCGGGCATCGATTTCCGGTTTTTCGTAGAGTTCCGGAAACCCGCCCCGCAACATCGCCTGTTCGACTGTGGTTTAGGGACGGGCGCGGAGGAGCTCGGCGTAACTCAGACCGCCAAGCGAAAATACCGCAGCCTGTCCGGCAAGAGACTCTGCCACTCCCGACATCAATTCGAAGGGTTGCGAACCGGTGAGAATAAATTGGCCGTTTTCGTTGCGGCGTTCGTCAACCTCCCTTTTCAAGTGCCGAACGAGTCCCGGAGCATACTGGACTTCATTGACAATCAAGGACGATCAGTCGTTCAATCCACATAATACAAATTGTAGGACGCTATCGCACAATTTGCAGCGACGTCCGAACTACTCCCCCGAAGCAAGCATGGTGCTGGCCGCGCTATGACATCAACCGGATCGCTCGCGGCCATACGCTTACACCTATGCGATTGAGGCAAAAATCCTTTCAGGTGAAAAAGACCTAAAGTGTTCAGTCAGAGTGATTTTGATCCTGATTTCCAGTCATAACTGACTGATTCCAAATGGCTCCGGCGGTTGGGATCGAACCAACGACCTAGTGATTAACAGTCACCCGCTCTGCCGCTGAGCTACACCGGATTTTGTTCCTTGCGGACGCGGGCGGGAAGATGGGATCCGCTGGCGGCTTGTGGCAAGGGAAAAATGGTGGGATTAACATGGGCAGAGAAAAATCACGGCAGCAATTCAGCCGCCGGCGGCGAGGGTGACGATTTCGACGCGCGCGCCGGGCTGGACCAAGGTTTGCGCGTGGTCGCGGGGAAAGACGGCCTGTCCTTCGAGTTCGACGACGACGGGCTTGCCGTCGAGGCCGAGGTTTTGCAGGAGCTGGCCGATGCTGATGGGCTCGGGATGCGGGTGCGGCGCGCCGTTGAGGGTGATGGTCATTTCCACTGGAGGAGTTGTTCGGGGAAGGGGCAATTGTCGCAATCGGAAAAATCCTCGAGGCAGAAATCCTGATAGACCTGGAGCAGCGCCTGGTGGTGGCAGACGCGGCGCGTCCACGGCTGGGCGGCCTTGAGCGAACCGAAGAGTCGGATGGCGCAGCGCTTCACTTTGTCGTTGGGCGCGGAGTTGCGAAGTTTGTGATAAGCGCGAAAGGTCATGCCATTCTCGCGCATGGCGAGCGGCGCGAGGTGGTTGGCGACGAGTTCGAGCGCGTGGCTGCGGCCGAAAAGCGAGACCCGGCCGGGCGTGGCGGTGGAGGTGAGCGTGTGGCGGTGCGACCAGAATTCGTGATCAAGCGCGTGGAGGAAATCGACAACGGGTTTCACGGCGAATGGCCGGGCAAGCGCGAGGCGACGGTATTGCGGCCAGACCTTGGTGAGTGCCGCCAGCGCACCGACCCGCCGGTGCGGGTGGTTGGCGGGGCGTTGGCCGTGGGTTTTCCACGGGATGGCGCGGTTGCCGGTGGCCTCGAAACGGGCGCGGCTTTTCCACCATGCGTCCCACAGGCCTCGCAGGTAATCACGGGTGTCGGGCGGCGCTTGTTCGTGGAGGTCGGGCGAGAGGAATCCGGCGGTGCCGAAAAGCACAGCCTCGGCGGCGGGGCCTTCGGTCTTGAGCAGGGCGAGCGGCGCGCGCTGGGCAAGCAGGCGCATGGCCAGTGCGTTGCCACGGTAGCCGAGTGTCTCGGCGGTGGATTGGAAAAGCGCGGCGTCGCGACCGTGGACGTCCTCGGTTTTGAGCCAGCGGGTGGCTTTCAGGTTGGCCCGGTAAAGCGCCGCCTCGTCGAGTAAGCTGGTGACCGCACTGGTGGTGAGATGTTTGAGCGGATAAACACAGCGGCCGGGATGGGCGATGGCCACTTCGCGCTGCGGGCGGTTGAGTGCATCGGAGAGTTGAAGCTCGCTAATGAGCACTTGCGGCACCTGACGGTGCTCGTAGGTGCGGATGAAATTTTGGCGACCGCCGGATTGGAAAACCACGTGCAGCACGACATCGCGGAAGGCGGGATTGGTGGCGTGGCCATGGGCCTCCCATGCGGCTGAATCCGGGTCGAGCTCAAGAGGACCGGTTCGCGTTTCGCCGCCGATATCCACCGCGCATTGGATGAAATCCGGGCCTGCGCCGCGGTTCCACTCGCCGAACTGGACGATTTTAACCGGCTTGCCGCAAGTCGTGCGGAAATCGCGGCCGAAGGCTCCCGCAAACCACAATGCCTGGAGTTCGAGCTCCGATGGCAGCGATGGCGCCGCCGTTTCCGCAAACAACAAGGGCGGGTGCCAGACCGATTCTAACAGGAATTCGTAAGTCATCGATGGGGTGCGGGGATCATCATGATTTTCCGGCGGCAGGACTGGCCGGTGGCGGTGGCGGTGGGGGGGGAGGAGGATCCAGAATCAGGATCCATGCGGCAAGGCTTTCGGCCTCGGGGATCGGGCCGTAGGTCAGTTGGGCGTCGCGCAGGCCGCGCAGGGCGAGGTCCTTGCGGTTGGCGGCGCGGTCGATGGCGATGATGTGGAAGTCCTGGCGCATCCTGTCCTCGGTGCGGACGTAGGCGGCTTTGGCGTTGCGGAAGTGCATGACTGCCTCGGCGGCGAGTCCTTGTTTGAGAAGATCGAGGCCCACCGCTTCGTAGAGAGTGCCGCTGTTGAGGCGTGCGGCGGCCTGTTCGAGTCGGGCACGGCGTTCGGAAGCATTGCCCGGCCATTGCAGGTTGGCAGCGCGCACGGCGCGGAAATCCTTGTCCTCCTTGTGGATCTTGCCGGTGCCGGCGAGATGCTTGAACGGTTGGTAAAGCGGATCGCCGAGGATCACGCCTTGCCATGAGGTGACGGGCATGGCCATCCAACAAGCTTCGACCCATGAAAATCCATCTAACAACCGTTGATGAAGCAGGCCAAGATCGTGAGTGAGGTGAAGGTAAGGTTCGAACACATTACCGAGTGTGACCGCCGCTCCACGCTCCAGCAGCGGGGCACACCAGTTCTGGTTCGCATTGCCGAGTTGAGCGCCACTGAACGAATGCAGGTGCGCCGCCACCGCTCCCTTGCGGAACTTGAAATTCGGATTGAGAAACGGTCCGTTGACGCTGCCATCATACCAACCGAAATAAACCGAGGCCTCACCCATGGGGTAGTTTTTCGGCAATGTCTCATTGAAACGGTCGATCACCGTGGGGATACCCGCGCGGTTGCTGGCGGTGGCCAGGGTTTCCAGCCACTGGTCTCCCTGCGGGAACTTGTTGGCGATGTCCACATAAGTCATGCCCCACAGCCCGGTCTCTTCGGACTCGATCGCATCGCGGATCATCCGCTCGCAAGTGGCATTTGAAGCGGCATCGATTCTGGCTGTTAGAACAAGAAACGGCAGGCGTGCGTCGTTGATTTTCTTATCCGACTTGTGATAACGATTTTGCAGCACTCCCTCGATGGGGACGCCCTCCACGCCAAACATCGCGAGTTCCGAATCCACCGCCGCGTCATCGCGGGCGGAGGTGGGATCTTTGGGTGCGGCCGGTGCGGGCTGTGATGGGCTGCCTGCCGTAGCGGCGGGAGGTGCGGGCTTTGGCTTGGCTTGGATTCGCAGCGGCACGCCGCGCATGCTCACCAGCACGCGGATGTCGTTTGCGATTGGCAGCGTGAGGCCGGCGGGGTCGCGCCCGCGTTTCCACCAACCACGGGTGTCGAACTGGCGGCGCAGCGGTGCTGAGATTTTTTCCTCATACTCGGCGCGTGAAACATCCGCCACAGCCGGCATTTCGAGGCCGATGAGGTTTTCCGGCGGGATGCCGCGGGCGTCGCGATAGAACTCCGCGAGCTGACGGGATTCCGGTATGGCGGAGTTGTAAAGGATGGCCACGGATTCCGGCCGTGGCGCGGCGCTTGCCGGCAGGAGGAACCCCGCCAGCAGAAAGATCACCGGAACAAGCACGCGCATGGCCGCGAAGATTGCCGGGTGCCGCCCGATATGCAAGAGTCGTTCAAAGAGCGATTTTCAATCCATCCCATGCGACGTGCACGCCGGCCGGTAGTTCGAGGCCGAGGATCGTGTGATCGTTTTCGTGACCGAGGTGGGTGAGCCAGGCCTCGCCGGGCGTGGCCTGGCGGATGATTTCGAGCGCCTCGCCGATCGAACAATGCGTGGGATGGGGCTCGGGGCGCAGGGCGTCCACGATCAGGATGTCCACCTCGCGGAGTTGCCACATGGTGTCGTTGGGGACGCGTTTCACATCCGGCAGATAGGCGATGCTGCGGGCGTGCGGGTGGTCGAAACGATAGCCGATGGTTTCGACCGCAGCATGCTCGACCGGCAGCGGCGTGATTTTCAAATCGCCGTAAAAAAATGGTCCATCGATGATGCGGGGATCGGGTTTCACATATCCCTTGTAAATGTTTTTCTCAGAAAAGGCCCAGCCGAACATCTGGATCAATGTGTCCATGCACTCGCGGGTGGCGTGCATCGGCAGCAGTTCGTCACGCCTCCAACAAAAGGCGCGCAACTCATCGAACCCGGCCACGTGGTCGAGGTGAGAGTGGGTGTAGAGCACCGCGTCGATCTCGCGCAGGTCTTCGCGCAGAGCCTGTTCGCGCAGGTCCGGGCCGGAATCGACCAACAACGAGGTGCCGCCCATTTGAATCAGCGCGGAGGAGCGCGAGCGTTTGTTGTGAGGATCGGACGAGGTGCAAACGCGGCACTTGCAACCGATTACCGGCACTCCCACCGAGGTGCCTGTGCCGAGAAATGTGAAAGTGCCTTGCATCGGAGCCATATCTTCACAGCGCTCCGAAACGGCGGTGGCGGCGCTGGTATTCGCGCACGGCCTCGATCAGGTCGTTGCGGCGGAAGTCCGGCCAGAATTTTTTCACAATGACAATCTCGGCATAACTGATCTGCCAGAGCAGGAAATTCGAGACGCGCATTTCACCGGA
>CAXNHR010000105.1:0-8211 GCA_964202135.1 Luteolibacter sp.
GAGGCGCAGGGCGGCGAGGCGCGGATGGATCTGGGCTTGGAGGGGATTTCGTGCGTCGGCTGCGTGTGGCTGGTGGAGAAGTTGTTTTCGCGGCATCCGGGAAGCATCCGGGCAGCGGCGAATCCATCGAGCGGGCGGCTGCATCTGGAGTGGGTGCCGGGAAAATGCGAGCTGGAGCCGTTTTTGCGCGAGCTTTGCCAATTCGGCTACGTGGCGGCTCCGGCGGGGTCCGGTGGTGGCGATCACGAGCGGCGCAGGTTGGCCGCACGGCTTGGCCTTTGCGCGGCGTTCGCGCTCAACACGATGGCTTTCTCGCTGCCGGTTTACCTGGGAATGCCTGCGGATTTCGAGTTCGCGGGATTGTTCAAGCTGATCGCGTTTTTGTCCGCGACGCTATCGATGTTGGTGGGCAGTGGCTATTTCATCGAGCGTGCCTGGCGGGCGGTGCAGGCGGGATCGCTGCACATCGATCTGCCGATCGCGCTGGGATTGATCGTGGCTTACATCGGCTCGATCACCGGCTGGGCGCTGGGCAGCGAGCGGTTGATGTATTTTGATTTTGTCTCGATCTTCGTGTTTCTGATGCTGGGCGGGCGGTATCTGCAGACCGAGGCGGTGGATCGCAACCGGCGGCGCTTGGTGCGGCAGCAGCCGGTGCCGGAAGCGGTGCCACTGGCGAATGAACCGGGAAAGACGGTGGAGCGTGAGGAAATCATGCCGGGCGTGAAATTCCAGCTTGGGCCGGGTCAGGCGCTGCCGGTGTGCGGGATTCTGGCGGCGGGCGAGGCGGATTTTTCGCTGGAGTGGATTCACGGCGAGGCCGACCCGGTGCGTTTTACCGCAGGTTCGAGGCTGCCGGCGGGTGCGATCCTGCTGAGTCGGACACCGGTGGCGCTGACGGCGGTGGAGACATGGGAGGAATCGTTGCTGGCCAAGCTGATCGCGCCGGCGGGTGGCGAGCGCGGTTCGCCGGGGCTCGACAGGCTGCTACGGGTTTATCTGAGCGTGGTTTTGGTGCTGGGAGTGGTGGCGTTGCTGTGGTGGGGCGTGAATGGCGATTGGCTGACCGGGATGCAGGCGATGATTTCGGTGTTTGTGGTGTCGTGCCCGTGCGCGCTGGGGGTGGCGATTCCGCTGGCGGACGACATGGCGGCCTCGGCGATGGAGCGGCTGGGGGTGTTTGTGAGAACGGCCACGCTGTGGTCGCGGCTGAGGCGGGTGCGGAAGGTGATTTTCGACAAAACGGGGACATTGACGCTGGAGCGGCCGGTTTTGGAAAACCCGGAGGATGTCACCGAACTCGACGACGAGGCGGCGCTGGCGCTGGCCCGCATGACGCGCGGTTCGCTGCACCCGGTGGCAAGATCCCTGCTGGAGGCGCTCGGGCTGCGCGGCCAGAAACTGCTGGCGGAGCACGGCGATGGCGAACCACGCGAGCTTCCGGGGATCGGAGTGACATTGGAAAGCAGCGGCGGCAGGTGGTCGCTTGGAAAAGCGGGCTGGTCGGGAGCGGATGCGGCACCGCGTGCGGCGGATGGTGCCGGCAGCGAGTTGCGGAAAAACGGCGACCTGCGGGCGGCGTTCCGTTTTAGCGAGTCCCTGCGGCCGGGAGCGGCGGCGATGCTGCGTCGGTTGGAGCGCGGCGGCCTGTCACTGCACATCCTCTCCGGCGATCACCCGGAAAAAGTCCGGCAAATGGCCGAAGCGCTGCAACTCCCCGCCGGCCATGCGCACGGCGGGCTTTCGCCGGAGGAAAAGGCCGCGCGGGTCAAGGTGCTCGACCAACAGGACACCCTCTACCTTGGAGACGGCGCGAACGACTCCCTGGCATTCGACGCGGCGCTGGTGACCGGCACCCCGGTGGTGGACCGCAGCCTATTGGAGTCCAAGGCGGACTTTTACACCTTGGGATCCGGGCTGGGATTCCTGTCCAGGCTGCTTGGGGCGGCGGCGGCACGGGCCGATGCGGTGCGCGGCGCGTTCGGATTCGCGCTGATTTACAACCTGACCACGGTAGCCTTTTCAATGGCCGGAAAAATGAGCCCGCTGCTGGCGGCGATCCTGATGCCGATGAGCTCGATTGTGTCGATCGCCATCGTGGCGACAATTTCCCGCAGGAAATTCCCGAACAATGGTTGAAATCGCGAAAAGAGCCCGCTAGCGTCGCCGTGTCTCCCGCAACAGCAATGATGCCAACCGCACTCCAACCTCACCAGGAATTCGAAAACTCGCTGCTGCAACGGATTGCGAATTCGGATCGTTACAAGATGTATCAGGAGGCTTTCCGAACCGCGACGGGCCTGCCATTGCGCTTGGTTTCGTCGGATCCGGACGGCTGGTGCCTCGATGATCAAAAGGTCAACCGCAGCCCGTTTTGCCAAACGCTCAATCTCTGCGAGAGTGCGTGCGGTGCCTGCGTCGAAACCAATCGACGCCTGATGAAGGAGGCGGAGGTCAACGGCCCCACCACCTGCCATTGTTTCGCCGGGCTTTGCGCGACGGCGGTGCCCGTCAAGATGGGTGCTTCGGTGATCGGTTATCTAAAGACCGGACAGGTTTTCAGCAAAATCCCTACTGAAGACCAGTTTGAGAAACTGCTCGGTGCCATCGGCCGCAAGACACTGGACAAGGCGTCGCGCGATACCCTCAGAAGCACCTATTTCCAGACGCGTTGCGTGGAACCGCTGCGCTATCAGAGCATGGTCACCTTGTTGCAGAGTTTCTCGGAACAACTCAGTGAGCACGCCGAATCCCTCGCCATCATCGAGGAAGGCAGCGAGCCGGCGGCCATCGCCAAGGCCCGCAAATACATCCATGCCAATCTGGACCAGCCGCTGCCGCTGGGCCTCGTGGCGCGCCAGGCAGGGCTGAGCGAGTCGCACTTCTGCCGCCTTTTCAAGGACTCCGCCGGTCTCACTCTGACCGATTACGTCAACCGCTGCCGGATTGACTGGGCGAAGCGCGAATTGTTGAAACCCGAAGCGCGGATTTCAGAAATCGCATTCCTGATCGGCTACCAATCGCTCTCGCAGTTCAACCGCAGCTTCGCCCGCATCGTGGGCCTGTCGCCCACGCTCTATCGCAGGGAGCGGCTCGAGCGCGTGGCGTCCTGACGGGTGGGCCGGGATTTCCGGTCCCGCACAGCGATTCATCATCCGAGGCCAGCAATACTATGGAAGAACGATACGAAATCCGCGGAAAAATCGGCCAGGGCGGTCTCGGTGCCGTTTACCGCGGCTACGACACTCGGATGAACCGTGAAGTGGCCATCAAGCGGATTTCGAAAAGTTCCACAGATCCCGAACTGCAAGAGGAATCGACGCGCCAACTCATTAAGGAGGCCGGTGCCCTGGCCTCACTCCAGCACCCTCACATCGTTACCATCTATGACGTCGGCTCTGATGATGACGGGCCTTACGTGGTGATGGAATTAATCAGCGGCAAAACGCTCGATGAATTGATCGAGAAGGCTCCGCTGACTTGGCCGGATTTCCGGGAACTGGCAATGCAGACCCAGGAAGCGCTCATCGCCGCCCACGAACTCGATCTCATCCACAGTGACATCAAGCCATCCAACCTGATGCTCACCTGGCTGCCCTCCGGCAAATTCCAGATCAAGATCGTGGACTTCGGGCTCGCCACGCTCACCCAGTCCCAGTCACGGGAGGAACTCGAAGAAATGGAGGCTGTCTTCGGCTCGATCTTTTTCATGGCTCCCGAACAATTCGAGCGGGTTCCGCTGGATGCCCGTTCCGACCTCTATTCCATGGGCTGCGTCTATTACCAGGCGCTGGCAGGAGTTTATCCCTTCGATGGAAAATCCGGCCAGGAGGTGATGCAGTCCCACCTCAGCCACAACGTCAGACCACTGCAGGAACTGCGCGCCGACATCCCAATCTGGGTGTGCGACTGGGTGATGTGGCAAATCAACCGCCTGCCTCAGGACCGGCCGGAGACCGCCCGCGACTCCCTCTCGGTTTTTCTCCAAAACGACAAAAATCCCAACCCGACGATGAGCCTCGGCAAGGCACCCAACACCGCCGCCCAAAAGCGTCCGCGCCTGATCATCCCCGGTGCCGAACCGGTGGCCTTGACCGCCACCCCGGTGGCCGCCGCTGCCGTCAAAGTCACACAAGCCACCGCAGCCCAGCCCGACGCCACCCCGGTCACACGCGCCACGGCGGGCCAAGCCCTTGCCGCCGTGCCGGTGGCTGTCGCTGTGGAAAATGAAGCTCCCCCGCCTGCACCGCAAGATGCCCCTCCGTTGCACATCACGGCTCCTCAACCGTTGATGCCGCCGGAGGGCTCCAAGCCCAGCGTGCACACTTCATCGCAGGAGCTCCCGCCCGCCGAACCCGAGCCCGAGCCCGAGCCCGAGCCCGCGCCCGTGGCAGTCGCCGTCGCTGTTTCCGCCACTCCGCGGGTGCCCGCACCCAGCCTGCCGCCGCAACCGGTGGAGAAACGCAAGCTCACGAATTCCACCAAGACAGCCATCGCCGCCATCCTGGGCCTGCTGGTCGTTCTGCTCGCTTGGTATCTGCTCGACCGCAGCGGCAAGAACCGCGAGACCAAGCTTTACAATGAAATGGTCCTCGAAGCCGCCAAGGGCGACACCACCGAGGTGCCCGTCAACGCGTTGAAACTCGAGCTCCTGCTCAAGGCCGCCACCTACACCGGCGAGGTGGAAGTCGAAGCCCGCCAGACGGTCTATCAGGCATTGTTCCTCGCCAAGGCCACCGACGGCACCGACGTCGATGCACGCATCGCCGAGTTTGCCACCACCCAGGATATGCTGCCCGACGTCCGCGAAGTGCTGATTCGCGACGTGCTGCGCAAACGCAAAAACCCCACCGTGGTGCCCACCCTGCTTGCTTACGCCAGCCGCCCCACCCAAGATCCGCGCTCGGCCGTGGCTGCCTTGCAGGCCGTCCGTTTCATGGTGGACGATGAACAGGCCGACAAGTTCCTCGAGGTATTGGAAGCGACCGACAACGACGACGTGCGCAAGGCCGCCGAGGAAACGCTGGCGCAAATCATCAAGAAAACCACCAACCGTGCGAACATCGCCAACCGCCTCGCGAAAAGTTATGGGGACAGCTCCGATGACAACGTCCGCCACTCGCTACTCCGGCTGTTAGGCCGCTGCGGTGGCACCCAGGCGACCGCATTGGTCAAATCCGCCCTCGATGGCACCGAGCAGAAGGACCAGGTGGCGGCCATCATTTCGCTCGGCTCATGGGGCGACGACTCCGCTTTTCAGTTGCTCACCGATTTCATTGCCAGCACGCAAAACGAGGATCTCCGCAGCCGCGCCTTCGATTCCGCGCTGCGCTTCCTATCCTCCACCGAAAGCGCCAGCAACGCGGACACGACCCGCGATCATTGGACGCAACTCTCGGCTCAGGCCAAAACCGGCAACGAACAAATGAAAATCGTCCGCGGACTGGCCAACTTCGACGCCGACTGGGCAGTCAAACTCATCGAAGGCTACAAGGACTCGGATGACGACCGCACCGCCGACCTCGCGGAAAAAGCGCTCGAGCGCATTCGCGAAATCCGCCGCCTCAAAGGCGATGGCGAGAGTGAGCCCGAAACTCCTCAGGAAGAATAAACCACCACCGGCCCGACACCCGGGCTTTGGACGCGCCGGAGTTTTTCCACCGCCTTTTTCAAGGCATCTGCCACGGCATGCGCATCCTCCAGCGTGTTGAGCCTGGAAAACCCGAAACGCAGGCTGCTTTTCGCACGCGTTTCCGGAATGCCCATCGCGAGTTGCACATGCGAGGGCTTTTGTTTGCCCGTCATGCATGCGGAGCCCGCCGAGCAGGCGATGCCCGCCTCATCTAACAAAATCAGCAGACCCGCCGCATCGCATTGCTCGAAGGAAAGATGGCTCGTGTTCGGCAGTCGGTGGGTAGGATCGCCATTTGCCACAACTCCGGAAATTTCTGTTAGAACACGCTTCTCGAAGGCATCGCGGATCGCGGCCACGGTGGAAACGCCGGATTCTGTTAGATAGCGCGCCGCAAAAGCCGCCGCGGCACCCATGCCGACGATACCCGCCGTGTTTTCCGTGCCGCTGCGCCGCCCCGCCTCCTGTCCGCCGCCCCGCAGCAGGGGCTCGAATTTCAGTCCGCTTCTGATATATAACGCCCCCACGCCCTTGGGACCATGAAACTTGTGCGCGGCAAGCGACAGCAGATCGGCACCGAGCTCCCTCACATCGAGCGGGATTTTCCCCACCGCCTGCACCGCGTCCGAATGCACCGGCAAGCCGCGCTTGCGAGCGAGTTCCGCCAATTCGCGCAGCGGCTGGATCACACCGGTCTCGTTGTTCGCCGCCATGATGGAAACGAACGCCGCGCCATCCAGTGCCGCGCCAAACGCCTGCAAATCCAACCGGCCGCCGGCATCCACCGGCGCACGCCTCACCTCCCGTGAAAATTTTTCCACACAAAGCAACACCGCGCTGTGTTCGATGGCGGAAACCACCGCCGCACCCGGCCCGCACAGCTTGTCCAGCGAACACAGCGCCGTATTGACGCTCTCGGTGCCGCAGCCGGTGAAGACGATTTCCTCCGGTTCCGCGCCGATCAGTCCCGCCACTTGTTCACGAGCCCTGTCGATCGCCGCACGCGCGTGCTTCGCCGCAGAGTGCGCACCCGAGGGATTCGCATACTCATGCGTCAGCCACGGCATCATCTCATCGAGCACCTCCGGCAGGATCGGGGTCGTTGCATTCGCATCCGCGTAAATCACGCCGCAGCATCGATCTCCACACCGCCCGATGGCAACCCGGAAAAACATCGCGGTTTCACAACTTTCCGGCAGCCGCCAGATCCGCAATCAGGTTCTGCAGCCAGCGCCAGAAGGCATCGCCCCAGGTCGCGGCGTGCCGCAGCCACTCCAGCGCGAAGTCCCGCGTGTCCTGCAAGGGCGACTCCGCCGCCACGCACAACAAGGCCACCAGCACCAGCAGGTTCGCCAGATAGATCACCACCAGCGAGAGGAAGGTCCCGTTCTCTTTCAAATCCGGCTGGTCACGAGGAATCATCCACAAGGTCCACACCATGTGAAAAGTCCATGTCATCCCCATCATGGCGTAAAACACCAGATCCCAGCCGGGTTTCAAATCCACCGTCAAACGCAGCACCGCATACAGCAGCGCACTCACCACCGACCAGAACGGCACGAAATACGGCGATAGCGCGATGACCAGGTTCGTCTTGTTGGTCGTGATGTAGCCACCCTCGGTGCTCACATGGATGTTGGTCACCTTGCCGCGGAACATCACCACGAAGGCGGCATGGGTCAACTCGTGCCCGAACACATAAAGATAAAGGAAAAACGATTGCAGCAGGCCGGACCAGAACCAGCCGATCATCGAGAGTGCGCCCAGCGCGAAATACCAGAACTCTGCCGTGTGCCAAAACCCCTGCTCCACCGCCGCGTGTGAAAAGCGCGAGAGGAACGTCCATGTCGTCACCCAGCACAATGGCAGCAGCACCAGACCCACCAACCAGCGCGTCATGCGCCGCGTCCACTCCACCGAACCGTCATCCTCGTGCCCGGCCGTCGCCGCGATCGCCGCCTGCACCGATCTCATCTCCCTCCTGCCGCTGCGCCGGTTCGCCTGCTCGTGAGCCCGCCGGTTCGCAAGGCTCAACACCTCCGCAAAGGAAATCCTCTCCCGCCGCTGATTGCTCATCGGCCGCCTCACGGGGGTCTTGCTGCGTCGCTTCGCCATGACTCGGATCAGGCGGCAAGACTATTTTGGAAATCTTAACGAATCAAGCGGGAACGTTGCTCCCTACACCGCCGCGTTTTCCATTCCACTTGCCCTCGCGTTTGGCTGCCCTAGCATCGCGCGCTTCCCCAAGCCACGCCGCTGATGAACCGCATTTTTGTTGAAAAAAAGGCCGCCCACCGTGCCGAGGCGCACCACCTGCTGCACGACCTCCGCGAATCCCTCGGCCTGCCCGGCCTGCAAAACGTCCGCGTCATCCAGCGCTACGACATCGTGGGCCTCAGCGATGCCGAGTTCGACGAAGCCGCCACCCACATCCTCTCCGAACCGCAGGTGGATGACACCTTCCGCGAACTTGCCATCGCTGAAAACGAATCCGCCTTCGCCGTCGAGTATCTGCCCGGCCAGTTCGACCAGCGTGCCGACTCCGCCGCCCAGTGCATCCAGATCCTCACTGGCAAGGA
>CAXNHR010000106.1:0-8138 GCA_964202135.1 Luteolibacter sp.
GTGACTTCGCGCGCTCCGCCTCATCCTTCGATTGCAGGATCGCCCGGCGTTCCTGATAGGCCTGCAAGACGAAGCTTTCCATCATCGCGAGACCCTCAAGACCCTGGCTTACCGATTGCAGTGACTCGACGCGTCCCTCGGTGACTTCGCCCCGGAAACGGGCGAGATCGAGTTCGTCAGGATTGCGCTCTTCGGCCGGCTTGGCCAGCAGGGCGTCAAGAGCCGTCTGCGCTTTGGACCGCGCGCCGAAGGCGGTTTGAAGCCGCTTGGAAACCGCCGCGATTTCCTTTTCCAAAGCCTTGGTCCGTTCGCTGGTGATGTTTTCCACCTTCGCGATGTCCTCATCGCTGAAAACCACCCCGGGCCTGATCACCGCGATCTTTCGCTCAACGAGAGCGAGTTCGATGGCAACCGCGGCGATGCGCTGCTTGTGCGCCTCGATGGCGGTTTGCATGTATCCAGCGCGCGCCGCCAGCATGCGGACCCTGGCGCGTGCAGTCTCAAGCCGCCACTTGGCGGCTTCGGTCTGGTTTCCATCCACGTTTTGCATGGCGCCGATGGCGGCGTTGGATGCGTCTTCGGCGGCCTTGAGCTCAGTGATCGCGTTTGCGCGCAGGCTTTCCATATTGGATATCGCCGATTCGGTGGTGCGGCGCTTGGCCAGCACGGCGTCACGTTCACTAAGCAAATCATCCAGCAGCAAAATCGAATGCGGCGGCTTCTCCTTGAATCCGGTCCAGGCGGCTTCCTCGGCGCGGGCCCGCTCCAAGGCCTTGGCCGCCTGCTCGCCTGCGGAAAAATCCTTCAACCAAGTGGTGGTGATGAGCACCATCTGCTCCAGATCCCTGCGGCTCTCACTGAGCTCGACGGGCGTGATCCCTTCGGGCACAACCGCGGTTCCCGTAGAACCATCAAGCCTGCCGAGCATTTCACGGGCCTCCTTTTGCCATTGCTCCAGCCGCTTGCGGGTATCCTCGGGTTTTTCCGCAGCAGGGGCTTGCTCGGGCTGCTTGCTTTCGACAGCCTGCTTGAGCTGGGAAATCTGCGCCTGTGCCGGATGAAATGCGGCCAGGACAAGAAGCAGCGCCAGCACAAGCCAGCGTGGCATCACGGCGGAAATGATGAAGGGATCCATAATCTGATGTTTCGCGCGGACCTGCCTCAAAGATCTGCAGCGCCCCCCGCACGCGGACGACATTCATCCCTAACTCCCGCCGCATGCAAGTTCGGCTTTCCGCAGCCCGTTTTCCCATCATAGTCCCGCGCGATGCGAGACGACACCCGCCGCTGGATCCAGGCCGACCAAGCCCACTGCTGGCACCCCTTCACCCGCCAGGGCGAGTGGTGCGCTCCGGATCACGAACCACTCGTGCTCACCCGCGGCGAGGGCGCGTGGCTGTCGGATTCCGAGGGCCGCCGCTACCTCGATGGCAACTCATCGATCTGGACCAACATCCACGGACACGCGCATCCGGTGATCACCGCGGCCATCCGCGAACAATTGGAAAAAACCGCGCATGTCTCCTTTCTCGGATTCACCCACCCCGCTGCCGTGGAGTTGGCGGAAAAACTCTGCGCCTTTTTCCCGCCCCACACGCTCGAGCGGGTGTTCTTCTCCGACGACGGCTCCACCGCCGTCGAGTGCGCGCTCAAAATGGCCGTGCAATACCGCACGCAGACCGGCGAACCAGAACGCCGTGGCTTCGTCGCCTTCGCCGATGGTTATCATGGCGACACCCTCGGAGCCGCCTCGCTGGGGGGAGTGGGCCGGTTTTTCGAACGCTTCAAAGGCCACGGCTACACGGCCACCCATGTCCGCGGCCTCGATGAACTCCACGCCCTCGATTCCGGAAACCTCGCCGCGGTCATCATCGAACCGCTCATTCAGGGCGTGAACGAAATGCGTCCGTGGCCGCCCGGCATGCTGGCCGGCCTGCGCTCGTGGTGCGACGAAACAGGCGTCCAACTCATCCTCGATGAAGTCATGACCGGCTTCGGCCGCACCGGGAAAATGTTCGCCTGCCAGCATGAAAACGTGACCCCGGATTTCCTCTGTCTGGCCAAGGGGCTCACCGGCGGTACACTGCCAATGGCCGCAACCCTCACCACTGCGGCTATCTACAACGCGTTCCTTGGCGCTGCGGAAAACGCGTTTTACTACGGCCATAGTTACACCGCCAATCCGCTAGGCTGCGCCGCCGCCCTCGCCAGCCTTGATCTGTTCGAGCGGGAAAAAACCTTCGAATCATTGCCTGTAAAAATCGAACACCTGCGCGCCGGACTTTCCGCCCTCAAAGCCGCCCAGCCGCTCATCCACGAAATCCGCCAATGCGGATTCATCGCCGGCATCGAACTCCGCCGGCCCGATGGCGTGAAGTTTTCGCCCGAAAAACGCATCGGTGAAGCCGTCTGTCTGGCCGCCCGCGCGCACGGCCTGCTCACCCGACCGATTCTGGACACGATCGTGCTCATGCCGCCGCTCTGCACTACGGCAGCAGAGCTCGACCACGCACTCGCCGCGCTGGGTGCTGCAATTTCCTCAAATCCGGGCATTGACACCCGCCCGCCCTTTGCATAATCAATCGCGCCCGCGCCAAGCGCAGCGGCGGAGTAGCCAAGTGGTAAGGCAATGGTTTGCAAAACCGTCATGCGTGGGTTCAATTCCCACCTCCGCCTCCAGCAAAAACAGCCGCAAAACCCTATAAAACAAGGGGTTGCGGCTTTTTTAATGCCCGGTCCGATTTTCCCGCCACTGCAAGAAAATGCGCACGATTGCCACCAAAACGGGCAATAAACGGGCAATGAATTTCCGGGCAGCGGCAATCTGATAGATCGACACCCCCGGCCGCAGGATCTCAGCCGGTGGCAGCCTTCAGATCCTGCGGCCGGATCGTCATCGGCGAGATGCCGGTGGCGGCCTTCAGCACCGCGTGACGCATCGTCATCGGCAAGATGCCGGTGGCGGCCTTCAGCACCGCATTCTTCTACCCATCGCGCGCGCGGAAGTCGGGCTCTCAATAACTCTCAAAATGACTCAAATTGATTCTACCCATCGCGCGCGCGGAAGTCGGGCAATGGGGCAGGCGGTGGCGGCCATAAGCACCGCGTGATCAAATCATCGTCAAGATGCCGGTGGCGGCCATCAGCTCCTGCGGGCCGGATCGTCATCGGCGAGAGAGCACCGGCACCCATCGAACCGCACCGGGAGCAAAAGAGCCGCACCGGGAGCAAAAGAGCCGAGCCATAAGCCAAGGGCGCGGAAGCTCGCCACGGCGCAACATGGGCACAAAAAAACCGGCTCAGCGAAAAACTGAGCCGGGCCGATTGCGCGGGATCAAGTCAGGCTGATACAAACTGGACGATCTTGCCCGATTCCTTCCGGCGCATTGCTTCTTCCTTGGCGTGCAGGATTTCGAATTCCTCGCGGATAAGCATCAATGCCCGCACCGCAATATCTATCGGCTGCCAACCATGGGCACCGCTGCCGTAATTGACGCATCGGAAGTGCTTTCGAATTAAAAATTCCACCGCTTCATATTCATGCTCCGGGAGTGAGACCGTGAATGATTTCATTCCGGGCGGGTTGGTTGGTTTTTTGGTTCTCATTGTGTCGGTTGGTAAGAAAAAGTGCCGACTTCTTTGAAGCTCTGGCGAGCGTTCCCGCAACAGCATCACCTGTCCACGGTATCAAAAAAATCGGCACTTGGTTCTCTGTTGTTGCTGCCCCCGGTTGATGGCCGGGACTGAGATTTGCAGTAATCGGCGCGCCAGCACCGACAACCAGACGATTGCAGGACGTGCATCGCAAGTCAACACGGAAAAAACAGGACGAAAAACCCCGGATCGGCTTGCCTGTGCCGATCCGGGGTCTAACTCACTACTTACTCCATTTTTACCCAAAAAATCATCCGTCGAACGTAGGGACCACCGAGATCTTCACCGGCTGCTGGCGGCGCGGGCCGGTGTTGCTGGCGATGGTTTCCAGAAGTTTTTGATTGTCTTTGAGAATGCCGGACTGCCGCTTGCCCTCTTCGAGCAATCCAGCATTCGCCGCGCGCCCAAAGAGCAGGTTCATGGATTGTGCGAAGCTGCCCATGGAGGATGGGCTTGAACCCACTCCCGCCCGCCGGGATTTCTCGGCAGCGTCCGCCTGGGCGGTCTTGTCCACTTTGATGGCGGCTCCGGCGCGGGCTTCTTCGTTAGTGAATCCAGCATCGATCAGTCTTGCCATTTCCCAGCGGATTTGCTTCTCGCGTTCCAGCCGGGCTAGCATCTCATCATTGCCCTCGATGCGGGCTTGGATCATCGCGGCTTCCAGCCGGTAGGCATCCATCGCTTCGGCGCGGGTCTTGGCCACTTCCTCAGCCTTCTTGGCAGCTGCAGCTGCGGCTTTCTCGGATTCGATGCGGGCCTTTTCTTCGGCGGCTGCGATGGCCTCTTGCTTCTCGGCTTCTTTCCCTGCCCAGAAAGCGGAGTTCTTGATTGCAAGCACGGCGGCCTGCTTCTCCGCCAAAGCCTGAGTGCCAAACTCATCCAGTGCATTGCGGACTTCGGGCGTATCAAATTCCGGCATGTAAATTTCGCCAGGCGGCTTGGTAATCTCGCGGAAGATTTCAAGTGCCCGCTCCATGTAGGGCAGTGTCTCAGCGGCGAGCACCGCGGCAAATTCCTGCCATGCTACTTTCATGTTGCCCGTCGCATCGGATACTGCATCAAACCGCGCGGCGTTTTCACCCAGGACTTCCGCATACCCACCGACCACTGCCTCGGCACTTGACCACGCGCTTGCATCGGTAATGACGGCCATCAGTTCCGCACCGGACCGGCCAAAGACACGCATTGCTGCGGCGGCTCGCTCGGCGGGGTTTGGGATTTCAGCGATGGCAGCTGACACTTGCCGGAACTGCAAAACCGCATCCATTCCCATCATGTCACCAGCGGCTAGACCCAGCGATGAAAACGACTTGGTTGCTTCCGCTCCGCCCGCTGCGGCATCCGAAAGGCTGCGTTGCATACGAGCCAAGGCCGTTGGCATCTTGCCTACCTCAACTCCCGCATTTTTGAAAGCCTGCTCTAAAATAACAAGGTTGCTCCCACTCGCTCCGGTTTGCGCCATCACGTCGGAAATCCGGCCGCCCTCGTCGATGGCGGCCTTCATGGATCGGGCAAGTTGCGCATACGCGGCGATTCCAGCAGCAATAGCGACCTGCATTGCCGATTTCGCGGCTCTGCCGATGCTGCCAAACGCGCGGCTCATCTTGCCGGAGCTTGTGCCCATCTGGTCTTCCATGCGTTTCACGCCCGATTGCGAATTCTTGAGCGCGGAGTTGAACGCCTTGGCATTCAGCGAAAGATATGCGGTGAGTTTGGACATTTGTTTTTCTTGGTGGAACGGCACAAAGTCTTGCGGCAGAGGAATCCACCGCAAGACGCCGGATCAGCGAATCAGACCCATTCCTTGCGGCCGTGCTTGGAATTCGAGGGCCAAATCCACTCGGAAGGATAAATCTTCGTCAGCTCTTCATCCCACACTGACAACATCGCTTCTTGCACCGCATCCGGCGCGAGTTCGAAAGCCCGCTTCAGCTGTGCTCTGGAATTTCTGCCGTGACTTGCCATGCGCATATTCACCTTGAGCCTTTCAACGGCCTCGGGCCTCATGTTGACGAAAAACTCGGCACCGGGATCATTCTCATTCACGGGCGGCGGCGGATCGTTTGGCGATTCTGTGTGAGGTCCAAAATTCGCACAGTGCCGGAGTGATTTCTTAAACTTGGTATGAAAGGGGTCCATCATATTGCTTGCGCCATCATACCGCCACGAGGTTCTGAAAATTGAGGAAAACGCATCGAAGACATGAATCCGAGCGAGGATTCCAGCGTGCGCTTGCTCGGTCAGGTTTTCATACGCCTTCACCTGCGTTGGAGTCATTGCCATGAACTCCCGCCAGCCTGGGCCCTCGGGTGGTTGCACTGGATATTTCATGCGGCGTTCCGCAGCAACCTCGGTGGGCGCGGCAAGATGCCCCCCACGATGGGATTGAGAGAGCCCGCCACCATTGGCGAAGAATGCGGCACGCTGCATGTTGTCGAATTGATGGAATGTTTCCAGCGTAGCGAAAACCCGCACCTTTGGCTTTGCTCCTCGGTGGGCGGCAGGTTCATCCACTACATCCATGCCGCGGGCTTGTAGCTCCGCCCGGTAGTTCGCCAATGCGGCGGGCGTGGCGGCCTTGCGGCCAGTGACAGCCGCAACCATGTCAGGCACGTCTAACAGCGGCACAACCGCGCCGACCGGATTCTGATGCTGAAGCCCCATATTACCCGGCGCATGAAAGGCAACCGGCCGATTGGTGATAGTTGATTTAACCATATGCGCTTCCGGTGATGTCAAACGGCGGCCCGCGCGGATCGGTTCGACACCGGCTTTCCTAATAACTACGCGGAATCAATCCGCCATCAATACGCAAGCCATGAGCAACACAGCAACCGCCCGCATCCTATTCAGTGCCACATTCCCGCAAACTTCGAACAGTGCGCCGCCCGGTTGGATACGCATGCTCGCAGATCGTCACACCGGCCAGATCGGGATCATCCCCGGCACCAGCGGGAATGCAGAATGGATCAGGTTGCTAGATGAAAAGCAGACGGCCGGCCGCTACGCCAGTTTCTTTGAAGATGATACCTCAGTTGAAAACGGGTGGAAATCCCTGCAAAGATTCTGGCTTCAATCCGCGCGCCGCATTCATGGATGGAAGCTGGCAGCATCCCTCGAAACGCACCAGCGGACATGGCAAGGATGGGAAATGGGAAAACCAATGCCTTATCACAAAGCCGCCCGCCTCGCCGGAATGCTCATCAAGCCCGGCCGATAGAATCACAGCCAATCGGTGGCGGCCTTCAGATCCTGCGGCCGGATCGTCATCGGCGAGATGCGGCACAGAAAGCGGCCGGACGGGGTTTATCGTGGCCGATACGGTTCCACCTAGAACCGATGCCCCGGCCGGCCGGGATCTATGCCCTACCGGAAAATATCGCTTTTATTGCAGCCTCCGCACGGTCAGGGACCTGTGATTCATGGGCTTGCATGCCATGCTGGGAACTTCGCACGCCAGGGCGCGGCATGGCGGCCGGAAATACTTGAGATGGCGGCGAGGATGGCGCGGGTGACATGGCACCGATTACGCTTTCAATCCATGCTTCGCCGTTTCCTTTCCCATGTCGCGGGATACCCGCAGGCGCGCCGTTTTTTATTACAAGCCCGGCGCGGCGGCTCACGGCACAATCCAAGGACGTGGGCAACGGCTCACCGGCCAGTGCTGCGGCTTGTCTCCGCACTGCCATAATTTCCTGAGTCATCTCGGCCCGCGCGGCGGCGGGCAATAAATCAAGGTCGGCACTTCGCGCCGTCAACATGGTTTGTTGCAGGAAGGAAAATATCATATCAGTTCGTGTTTTTGTAATTGGCCGCCAGATCATGGCGCAACATACGCAGATCAAAAGCAAGGCGGCGGCCGATGCGATACGCACGCAATCGCCCTCGCGCCACTTCCCGCTCCACCCAGTCAGCCGAAGGTCGGACTGAAGGCGCGAACATATCCAAAGCCTCGCGCATCCCAACCAAGGGCGGCACGGCTTGAAACTTCTCTTCGCGGTTCATATTGCTCCGCGGATGTCAATTAGCACTCTGAACCGCTGCCATCATGCGCACACCGCAGGCATGCGGGACGAACCGAAGCACCCGCGGCCGCCTCCACCGCCACCAGGGCACCGGGGCACCGGCCGCCGGATAGATCGACGGGCACGGCCAGTGCGCATCCTCGACGCGCCAGCAGGGACACCGGGCACCGGCCGCCGGATAGATCGACGGGCACGGCCAGCGCACATCCTCGACGCGCCAGCAGGACACCGGGGCACCGGCCGCCGGATAGATCGACGGCCACGGCCACGGCCAGCGCGCATCCTCGCCGCGCCAGCAGGACACCGGGGCACCGGCCGCCGGATAGATCGACGGGCACGGCCACGGCCAGCGCACATCCTCGACGCGCCAGCAGGACACCGGGGCACCGGCCGCCGGATAGATCGACGGCCACGGCCACGGCCAGCGCGCATCCTCGCCGCGCCAGCAGGACACCGGGG
>CAXNHR010000107.1:0-8125 GCA_964202135.1 Luteolibacter sp.
TGCGCGGCTGGCGGCGGCGAAATGCCGGACCACGGTGGAGAAGGCGAGAGTCGGATTGTCCACAGCGATGAGGGCCGTGCCCTCTGGGCCGCCGGTGACGCCGCGCGGCACGATCACCGCGCCGGCCTTGGTTTGCTCGAACTGGCCGAAATATTTTTCGTTGCCGAGGAAACTGACGTCATGCGGGCCGGCGGCATCGAGTGCCGACATGCCGGTGAAAGACGAATCGAGCCCGCCCCGGACGATGTCTCCATCGATCCAACGGGCGAGCTCGAAAAGCGTGAGGGCAATGGCCAACGCGGGAAGTCGCTGGGGGATTACTCGACCGGTGCGGCGGGAGCCGGGATTTCCGGTGCGGGCTCACCAGCTGCCGGAAGCGAATCCGCCGGGGCGTCCTTGTTGAGCTCCTTGAGCAGGCCTGCGGTGATGTCCGTGGCGTCCTTGGTGTAGAGCAGGAAGGGAACCTGCGAGGTGCTGAGGCCGGACTTGTCGAAGACGTAATCGTAGTTGTCCACCTTGGCCTGTTCTTCGACGAGTTTGCGAATTTCCTCAAGGATGCCCTTCATGCGCTGGACCATCTTTTCGTTGAGAGCCTGGTTGCGGCGCTGGAGGAACTCGCGGCGCTCGCGGTCGAGTGCGATGCCTTCCTGTTGCTGCATCTGCCAGTCCTTGAAGAGCGTTTGTTTTTTGGAATCGCTGATGGCGGGATCCTCGAGCTGCTTGCGCAGGTTGCCGAGGTTTTCCTCAAGGTCACGGATGCGGGCGAGGCGCTCGTTGTTGTCCTTCTGGATGCGGGCGCGCTCGACGTTGATCTGCTTCTGCGCCTCGTTGGTGCGGTAGTATTGTTTGAATAGCTCCTGCATGTCCACCGTGGCGATGTTGAGTTTGCCTTCCTGGGCGACGGCGGTGGTGACGAGGGCGGCCGCAAATGCGGTGGCGATGAAACGACGGATAATTCTCATGGATTCGTGGGGTAAAGTTCCGAAAAGCGGATTTCGGAGGCAAACTGCATGGAAAAATCCGGTTCGTCAACGCCCTTCCCGGGCTTAATCAGCGCTTTCAGCTCAAAACGCCGGTCAGGACGAGCCCACCGACGACCGTGCCGAGGGCGATGCGATACCAGCCGAAGATTTCCAAACCGTGTTTTTGCAGGTAGGAAACCAGCCATTTGACGGCCAGCGCCGCGGAAACGGTGGCCGCCACCACGCCCACTGCGAGCGAGAGCGGGCCGTAGCTGTCCCACATCAGCCGCGCGCCGCCGAACCAGACGTCGTATTGCGCATCGAGCCCCGGCACTTTCCACAGCGCCTTCTTGGCGGTTGCGGCGGTGAGGGTGAGCACGCCGAGCAGGAATGAATACTCGACGGCCGCGCGCACCGAAAGGCCGACGAGCAAGCCGCCGACGATGGTCATCAGGCTGCGGCTGGTGCCCGGCCACATCGCCACGCATTGCAGCAGGCCGATCAGCAAGGCCATTTTCCACGTCATGTCCAACAACTCCATGCCGCCAGCCTTTCTGCCGTTGCGCCGCGACCAGCGCGCGGCGGCAAGGATCAGCACGCCGCCGAACACCCAGGCGAAGACCACCGGCCAGGTGCCGAAGAGTTTTTCCTCGATCCAATCGTTGAGCAGGACGCCGATGACCGCGGCGGGCAGGAAACCGACGAGGATGGCGATGGCGAGCTTGAGGCCTTCCTGATCCTTGCCGCACACGCCCATGATCATGCGCACCACGCGTTTGAAATAGAGCCCGAGCACGGCGAGGATCGCGCCGCCCTGGATGCAGATGGCGAAGGTGTCCGCCGCCACCTTGTCGGAGTGGGTATGGGTGCCGATGCCCATCATTTGCTGGGCCACGAGCAAGTGCCCGGTGGAGCTGATGGGAAGGTATTCGGTGATGCCTTCGATCACGCCGAGAATGAATGCTTGCCAAGGTTCCATGGTTTCGGGCGGGACTCTGTGGGCACTGCCGCAGGGCTGCAAGGCATTTGCAGGGGCCGGCTCAATCCGCCATCATGTCGTGATAGACATCGATCTTGTCGGCTTCGAAGCGGCGCAGCGCGCCACGGAATTCGGCGGCGGCCTGGCGGCGTTTCACGGCTTCGAGCGCGGCGATGACTTCGGGTTCCGCCTCATCAAATGTGCGTGGCTCGGCGGGCTTGCGGCCGGTGACTTCCACCAGATGCCAGCCGATGCGGGTGCGCAGCAGCGTGGGCTTGTGCAGGGCGAGGGAAAAGACCGGCTGCGCGAAATCGAGCGGCAGGCGTTCGCGCGTCATCCAGCCGAGATCGCCGCCGTTTGCCTTGCTGGCAGGGTCGTCGCTGAGCTCATGGACGAGGGTGGCGAAGTCCTTCGCGCCACTTGTTAGATCGGCAAGTGCCGCTTCGAGTTTCAAGCGCGCTTCTTCTTCCGGGCGGTTGAGCGTGGCGAGGAAAACATGGCGCGGCCGGATGCGCTCCGGCCGGGCGAAGCGCGGCTCGTTTTGAGAAAACCAGCCGCGCGCTTCTTCTTCGGTGACTGCCACCAGCGGGCCGATTTTCAGCTCGACGTATTTTTCCTGCTGGATGCGCGCGGCGATGCGGTCGCGGAGGTCCGGTTCGCTGGCGATGCCTTGGGATTTCATCGCGCTCTCCATCGCTCCCTTCGACTCGAAGCGCCCTAACAGCCGTCGCAGACGATCGTTGAGTTCTTCGTCGGTCACCGTCAACTGTGGCGCATTGGCCTTGGCTTTGACGCGCAGCAATTCGTGATCGATCAGGTCGTCGAGCGCGGCGTAGCGGACGGTCTTGAGGTTTTCCGGCGAGAGACCGGCGGGGGTTTTGCCTTCGAGCCAGAGGCGCTCGTGCACGGCGCGATCGAGCTGGCTGCGGGTGATTTGCAGGTTGAAAACGCGGGCCACCACGCCACGGGCCTTGGCGGTTGCGATGGCTGCCGGGCTCGATGGATCGGCACGCTCCATTTTCCGCCGCAGCGGGCCGTGGAAGACAAACAAGTCGCCGGCAAGATATGCGATGACCAAGCCGTAGATGGCGAGGCGCAGGGAAAATTTAGCGAGAGGAGACATGAAAGAAGAGTCCGAGCGTGGATCGCTACCATGCGAAACGCAATCCGTGGTCTTTGTAAAACGGCATGGCCCGATCCCGGCTCAAGAGCGTATGCTTGCACTGGATGGCCTGCCAGATCAGCAGGCGGTCAAACGGATCCCGGTGATCTGGCGCTTGCGGAAGCCGATGATAACTGGCGAGCATATCGACATTGAGCGGCTCCAACTGCAAGCCGAGTTGCCGGGCAGCGGCCGGAATTTCCGATGGATCGGTTTCGGGCAAGGTGAGTTTGCCGATGCCGGATTTCAAACTGATTTCCCAATAGCTGATGGCGCTGACCCGCACATCATTCGCCCGGTCCTTGAGAACCGCTCGCGTTTTCTTGCCGAGTTTGCCCGGTTCAAACAAAGCCCAGATCAATGCGTGGGTGTCGAGCATCCAGGCCATTGCTCAGCGCGGTGAGAGGAACTCATCCTCCGTGATTTGCCAGTCCTTGAAAACCGGCTTGCCGCGCTTGGCAAGCAAGCCGAGCTGGCGGGCTTTGCCGGAAACCGGCTTGAAGGGGGCAAGAATCGCCACATTCTCACGGCTTCGCCCCTTTTGAAGGATGATGCTTTCGCCATTGGCCACCTCGCCTAACAAGATCGGCAAATCCCGTTTGAATTCCGCAATGGTCACCGTTTTCACGAGAGCAACGTTGCCGCCAAGTGGTCAAGTTGTCAACTTGGGATCTCCTCACCGGATTTCCACGGATGCCCCGGGGCGGATCAGGTTGGGCAGGCGGATGGCGTCCCAGTTGGCGAGACGGATGCAGCCGGCGCTGCGGGCGCGGCCGATGGTTTCCGGATCGGAGGTGCCGTGCAGGCCGATGCCGGCCCTGCTGGTGCCGTTCCAAATGATGCCGACCGGGCTGTTAGGGCCGGGCGGGATGTTGAGGGCGTTTTCGCTGCGCTTGCCGGTATCGAGAAATTTCTGGTCGTAGCGCCACCACGGCAGCTCCACCATGTTGCGCAGTTCCCAAGTGCCGAACTGGATGAATTTCGGCTGGCCGGGAGTGATCGGAAACGAGGCGACCAGCCCGCGGTTGGCGCGGGTGACCGGGCGGATCACTTCCGCCCCGGGCTCGGCCACCACCAAGGCCGGCGGCGCGGCTTCGAAAATGCGCACTTGGTTGATCTTGGTATCCACCACCACGTGGCGCGCGCTGAGCGCTTCGTCGGCCTCGTATTTGATGCCGGTGAGTTTCTCGATGTGAAAAGGTGCGACATTCGGCACCATGATCGAGTCGCCGGGCTTGAGGGAGTTGATTTTCTGCCAAGTGTTGAGCGCGGCGAGATAGGGCACATCGCAATGATAACGCTCGGACATGAACTCGCCATAACTGCGGTAGCTCATGCGCTTGCGTTTCGCCTGCAAGGCCCGGCTGGTGGGCAGCGTGCTGTCCACCCAATCTTGCGCGACTTCGGGCACGAGTGCGACGGCCAGGGGATTCGGCACAGCCTTGCGCGCCGCGGTGTTCACGGCGGTCCAGTCGTCCACCGGATGGCCGTTGACCTCATTCCACGAGCGCACGGCGAGCTCGGTGAAAAGGCCGGGTTTGCCATCGATCACGCCGGGGCCGAAGTTGGCCTCATCGAGGAAAATCTGCAGGCGCACGGCATCGTCGCCGGTGGGCTTGACGTCCAATGGGCTGGGCGGGGAAACGGATTCGACGGGCGTGACGGTTTCCGGTGGCACCGGTGCGGGAGCCGCCGGAATCGGGCGCGAGGTGATGTCTTCATCGCCGCCGAGCGGAAGTGCGCGCAGCACCGGGCGATTGACGAAATGCGGCGCCTGCTGCTGGGCAAACAGCGGCTGCAGCGCGAGAACGAGTATCAACAATGAAGTTCTGAGCATGGGATGAACGAGCAGGGATCAATCGGCGGCGGCCTTGGAAAACCCCGGCCACCGGGCGGCGGAGCATAGCATCCTCCATCCATTCCGTCGAGTGGACCTTTTGCAGCAAAAAAAATCGACAGGCCCCGTGCGGCCTGTGATCGAAGAGCGCATGGCGCTGCGCACGAAGGATTTCGATTATCATTTGCCGGATGAGTTGATCGCCTCACGGCCCTTGGCGGAACGCGCCGCATCGCGGATGATGGTGGTCCACCGTGGCAGCGGCCGCATCGAGCACCGGATGTTCCGCGAACTGCCGGAGTTTCTGAAAACGGATGACCTTTTGGTTCTCAACGACACGAAAGTGATTCCGGCGCGGGTGTTTTCCGACGACGGCGGCATCGAGTTGTTGTGTCTCGACCGCCACTCGCCGGTGGAGTGGCGCTGTCTCGTCCGCCCCGGCAAACGCATGAAAACCGGCCGCACGGTGAGTGTGGCGGGAATCACCGGCACCGTGGTGGAGGTTTTTGACAACGGCGACCGCCTGATCCGCTGGGAGCGCGAGCTGGATCTCAACACGCACGGCCATCTCGCCCTGCCGCATTACATGGGACGCGATGACGAGGCGGCCGATCGCGAGCGCTACCAGACGGTGTTTGCCCGCGAGGAGGGGGCGATCGCCGCGCCGACGGCCGGGCTGCATTTCACGCCGGAGATGCTGGCGGATCTGCCGCATGCGTTTCTGACGCTCCATGTCGGTGTCGGCACCTTCCGGCCGGTGAAGGCGGAGGTGGTTTCCGAGCATTTGATGCACTCGGAAAAATACGCGGTGAGCGAGGAAACGGCGCGCCGGGTGAATGCCGCCGGCCGCGTGGTGGCGGTGGGAACCACCGTGACAAGAGTGCTGGAGGCTATCGGAAGGCGGAACACGGGCAGTGATCGGATTGATGAAAAAAACCATGCGGGGGAAACCGACATCTTCATCCACCCGCCGTATGATTTCCGGGTGATCGGCGGCATGCTGACGAATTTTCACCTGCCGCAAAGCACCTTGATCATGCTGGTGAGTGCATTCGCCGGCCGCGAGCTGGTGCTCGAAGCCTACCTTCAGGCGGTGGCCGGGCGCTACCGTTTTTACAGCTACGGCGATTGCATGCTGTTGTTGTGAGCTGGCAGATCCATGAAGCGGTGGCTTGCAGTGGCTACCCCGGACATGCTTAATGCATCCAAGTTATCAAGGATTCCGAAACCTGCCCGACAAACGCCATGTCAAAACCGATTTCCAAAATCACCGATTCGCTCAGGCAGCTGGGAGAGATCCATGTCAATGACTGGGATTTCATGGCGTTGATGCACAAGGACATCAAGGAAATCGAATTCACCAAATCACTCAGGAAATTGGGCAACATCCAGGTGATGGAGTGGGATTTCCGGACCGTCCTGCCGGCCGTGAACCAACTCGCCAACCATGAGGTGGATCTGACCGGCATTCTCAGGCGGACTGCGAATTACAAGGTGATGGAGTGGGATTTCAGAAAACCTTTCCCAAGTGAGCACAAGCCCGCGCCACGGGGTGCGGAGGTTGCCCCCCCCGTGAGCCGGGAGGAAATGCAGGCACTCATCGGCCGCTTGAAGGATTTTCTTCAATACGTGGTCGTCAATCTGATCGACGAACCGAATCACGCAGAGGTCAGGATTCAGGAAATCGCGCCAAACGTGCTGCGCCTCAAACTGGTCCTCACGAAACGCGATGTGGCGATGTTGATCGGCACGGGTGGGCACACCGCCGCCGCCATCCGGCGCATCGTGAAGGACAGCGCCAGGGAGAAAGGAGTGCATGCCTTGTTGCAGATCCATTCGCACGAGGAGCAAATCGCGGAGCAAGAAATTTCCTGAAGCGATGATCGCCGCGCGTATTGCCGCGGTGTGTGCCGTGCGTTGACACACGGGCGGGGCCCGACTTAATTGCCACCGATGATCGTTGTCCGATGGATGTCTGCTGTTTGCTCCCTGCTTGGGGTGGTCGGCTGCATTCACACCGGATCGAATCATGATTGGCGTGCCGCAGTGGACAGCCAGGCGGCTCAGCTTGGATACCGGAACTGGATTGTAATCGCCGAGGCCTCGTTTCCCGCGCACAGCCGCGTCGGAGTGCGCAAGGTGACCGCGCCGGTGGAAGTGCCGGAAGCGCTCGACTACGTGCTCCAGGCGCTGGAGCGCACCGAAAACGTCCGTCCACAGGTGTATCTGACACGCGAGCTGAGATCGGTGGAAAACGATTTCGCGCCGGGCATCGATGAACTCCGCAAGCGCCTCCAGGCCTCGCTCCACGGCCATGAACCGGCCGAGCTGGACCAGCAATCCCTGCTGACGCTGCTGGAGGATGCAAACCGCAGCTTCGACGTGCTGGTGATCCGCACCCAGACGGCCCTGCCATACAGCTCGGTGTTTCTGGAGCTCAAGCCGGGCTACTGGGATGCGGATTCGGAATCCCGCCTGCGCGAGCGCATCGAGCGCGAGCGCATGCAAAGGCTTGTGCGCCCGTTCCCCTGAAGTGCATGCTGCACGCGTGAGCCGCAAAGATGATGACCTCCGCCGCGAACGTGAAGCCGCATGGATCGGCGATGCCGTGCTGGCCCTCTTCGCCCGCCAGTTCGTGCTGCGCGAGCGCGATTCGATGGACGGCGAGTGGTTCACGCGCCTGACATCCAACGACTTCCTCAGTGCCTTCGGCAATCCCACGCGGGTCGAGGCATCGATCGGGAAACTCTATCTCGAGGGTGGCTTGGAGGCCGCGTTTGAGTGGATGGACTCCCATCTGGTCCCGCTTTTGCTCAAGCAAATGTCCAACAAACGCTGATCTCGCCGCAGCGAGGGAAATGAGTCAAAATGAGCGCCAATCCACCAATCATGCGGCGTTTTGTTGCTTGCAATACCGTTTTTTGGCGCATCCATTTGCGCCACCGAAAGTCATTTTTGGCAGGTGCTCGCAGAATGAATGAAAAAACTCGGCCTGCCCGGCCGTAAATCCACCACCTCATGAACTCCGCCACCCACTCCATACCGCGCCGCAAGTTCCTTGCCGCAAGTGTCGCCGCCCTCGGAATCGCCCCCATGACCTGGCTGCGCGCCCAGAACAGCTCGCCCAATGACGAGATCGCCATTGCCATCATTGGCCTCGGTGCCATGGGCTCCAGCAACATGAG
>CAXNHR010000108.1:0-8103 GCA_964202135.1 Luteolibacter sp.
GACCGCCCGTGCGGGCGGAGGCTTGGGCGCGCTCCTCAGGGAGCGCAGGCCAATGGACAGGGAAAGATCTGTCCAAGCACGGCCGTGCCGTCATTTCTTGGCATCAAGCTTTCACACCTCATTGGCGTGCGCTCTCGGCGAGAGCGCGCCACCTTGCAAAGTGCGGCACGCCCTTACCGAAGCTCGGTAAGACCTTACCGAAGTTTGGGACGAGCTTACCGAAGCTCGGTAAGACCTTACCGAAGCTCGGGACGAGCCTACCGAAGCTCGGTAAGACCTTACCGAAGTTTGGGACGAGCCTACCGAAGCTCGGTAAGAGCTTACCGAAGTTTGGGACGAACTTACCGAAGTTTGGGACGAACTTACCGAAGCTCGGTAAGAGCCTACCGAAACTTGGAAGGCTGCATGGCGACGGGGTCATCGAGCCCGCACGGGTGATGCCGTGGCGACGACAATTCGATACCGGCCATATCCCCTGCCCCGGGTTGTAAAATTTTATGCCGGCCGGAATGCGATGGATCGGGGCGCGATGGGTGCGACGCATGGCCCATTGGCTGCTTCGTTCGTCGCGTCAACCAGCCGCACAAACGCTTGTTTTAATGCGTTTCGCCGTGTCGCAGGGCGAATATCTTTTTAGCCAAAATGCGGGGATCGAAGAATGGCTGATGACATCAAAAATTCAAAAGCCTGGATTTACGGGATAAATGCCTCGCGCATGGCGGAATCATTAAGGGTTCCTGACAATTTTTTTGAAAAAATCCGCTGATTCCGTCATCCATCTAACAGATCGAAATTTTCCGACCCCTAGCGGCAGGATTGCTTCAAGCGAAGCATTGCGGCGATCCCCTGTATTTCAAGTATGTTTTACATTGTCATGACGGACTGCTGAACACTACATTTGGTATTGTGAATAATTTATGGATACCACATGCGCAAAAGTTTCTTTCCAAAGCCCAAGAAATCAGCGAAAGTGATGGGGTTCGGCAACGCGGACTGGCGTGTTTGGTATCGCCCCTCCGCGGAGCTGGACTTGAAACTGAAATGCTATGTCAAAACTAAGCAACAAAACCGTGTCCCAACGGCGTGAGCAATTCCTGACCTCGTGGCGGGAATTCGCACCGGAGGCGACGTTCGCCCAGAAGAGCCTCGCGCAATACGAGGCTGAATCGTTGAAACCGCTGGAGATCCGCGGCCGCATCAATACCGCCCGCACGCAAATGGGCGGGATGATGTTGGAGCGCGACAAGGCGGATGAGGCACACAGCGAGATGCTGACGGCCATCGCCAACGGCATCCGTGCGGATCCGGCCTATGGACCGGACTCGCCGTTGTATCGCTCGTTGGGATTCATCCCGAAGAGTGAGCGCAAGCGGCCAGCCAGCCGCAAGGCCACTGCAACGGCGCAGAAACCGGCCGGAAACGCGGACGCCGCTTGATTCCACCAGCCCTGAGAAAGCAGGGAATCAAGTAGCGCCGCGCCGGCGTGAAGCCAAATATGGAAGGTCGTCGGTCCGCAAGGGCCGGCGGCCTTCTCATTTGTGAGTGAACACCCGCCTTCGCTGGCGTGCAATGAGGAATACGGAGAAAATCGGGCGGGGGCGCCGCTTGCGTTTCATCCGCGAACACAAGCGGCGGTCGGTGATGGCCTTCGGCTAATTGCCTCCGGCCATCTCCACTTCGTTACGGTTCCGCTATGCTGCGCTAGCCGCCGGTTGCAGGAGATGAAGTGCGGCGGTCATGGACCGCCGCCACATTTTCACTTCTTCTTCGCGACCTTCTTCTTCGCCTTGTTGGCAGGTGCGGCCTTGGCTTCCTCCTCGATCGCGGCCTGGGCGGCGGCGAGGCGGGCGACGGGCACGCGGTAAGGCGAGCAGGAGACGTAGTTGAGGCCGAGGGTATGGCAGAACTTCACCGAATCCGGATCACCGCCGTGCTCGCCGCAGATGCCGAGCTTGATGTTCGGGCGGGTGCTGCGGCCCTTGGCAACGGCGATCTCCATGAGCTGGCCGACGCCGGTGGTGTCGAGGGTGGCGAAGGGGTTCTTCTTGAACACTTCGTTCTCGATGTAGGGCATGAGGAACGCGCCCATGTCGTCGCGGCTGATGCCGAGCGCGGTCTGGGTGAGGTCGTTGGTGCCGAAGCTGAAGAACTCGGCGCCCTTGGCGATCTCGTCGGCGGTGAGCGCGCCGCGCGGGACTTCGATCATGGTGCCGACCTGATAGTCGAACTTCACCTTCTTCTCGTTCATCACCTGCTTGGCGACGTTGTGGACGATTTCGGCCTGGAGTTCGAACTCCTTGCTGAAGCCGACGAGCGGGATCATGACTTCGGGTTTCACGGCGATCTTCTTTTTGGCCACGTCAGCTGCGGCTTCGAAGATGGCGCGGGCCTGCATCTCGGTGATTTCCGGATAGGCGACGCCGAGACGGCAGCCGCGGTGGCCGAGCATCGGGTTGAACTCGTGGAGTTCGGCCACGCGCTGGATGATGGTTTCCACCTTCATGCCGAGCTTCTTGGCGAGGTCGAGCTGCTGCTCCTTGGTGTGGGGCAGGAACTCGTGAAGCGGCGGATCGAGCAGGCGGATGGTGGCCGGGAAGCCCTTGAGCTCCTTGAAGATGCCGGTGAAGTCCGCACGCTGATAGGGCAGCAGCTTGTTGAGCGCCGCCTTGCGTGCCTCGACCGTGGTGGCGAGAATCATCTCGCGCATCGCGTCGATGCGGTCGCCCTCGAAGAACATGTGTTCGGTGCGGGTGAGACCGATGCCGGTGGCGCCGAAGGCCACCGCGATGCGGGTTTGCTCCGGGGTGTCGGCATTGGTGCGGACGGCGAGCCTGGTGGCCTTGGCGCACCATTCCATGAGCTGGAGGAAGCTCTTGAACTTCTCGGTCTTGCGCGCGGCCTTGTCGTTGCTGACGATGCCGGTGATGATTTCCGAAGGAGCGGTCTTGATCTGGCCGCCGTAAACGATGCCGGAGGTTCCATCGATGGACAGGTAGTCGCCCTCTTTGAAGGTGACGCCGGACGCGGTGACGGTGAGCTTGTCATAGTTAATCTCCACGGCGGATGCGCCGCAGACACAGACCTTGCCCATCTGGCGGGCGACGAGCGCGGCGTGTGAGGAAACGCCGCCCTTGGCGGTGAGGATGCCCTCGGCGGCGATCATGCCGCGAAGGTCTTCCGGTGAGGTTTCGTTTCTAACAAGCAGCACCTTCTCGCCCTTGGCCTCGGCGGCGGCGGCACGGTCGGCATTGAGATAGATCTTGCCGGAAGCGGCACCCGGACCGGCGGGAAGACCGGTGGCGAGGGCCTTGGCCTTCCTGACTTCGGCAAGGTCGAAGATCGGGGCGAGGAGCTGGTCGAGCTGGTCGGCCGGGTTGCGGAGCACGGCGGTCTTCCAGTCGATGAGCTTCTCCTTGACCATGTCCATGGAGAACTTGAGCGCGGCGGCGGCGGTGCGCTTGCCGTTGCGCGTCTGGAGCATGAACAGCTTGCCGTCCTGAACGGTGAACTCGACGTCCTGCACGTCCTTGAAATGTTTCTCAAGGATCTGGCGGACCTTCATGAGTTCGGCATAACTCTTGGGCATCTGCTTCTTGAGCTTGATGACAGGCTCTGGCGTGCGGACACCTGCGACGACGTCCTCGCCCTGGGCGTTGATGAGGAACTCACCGTAGAACTCGTTCGCGCCGTTGGCGGGATTGCGGGTGAAGGCGACGCCGGAGCCGGAGGTGGTACCGGTGTTTCCATAGACCATGGCCTGCACGTTGACGGCGGTGCCCCACTCGGCGGGGATGTTGTATTTGCGGCGATAGACGATCGCGCGGTCGTTCATCCATGAACCGAAGACGGCGCCGGCGGCACCGCGGAGCTGGTCCCATGGATTATTCGGGAAGGTCTTGCCGGTGCGGTCCTTGACGAGCGCCTTGAAGCGCTTGACGAGTTCCATCTGATCGGCGGCGGTGAGATCGGAGTCGATGATGTCCTTGCCGTATCTCTCGTGTTTGAATTCCTCGATGACCACTTCAAAGGGCTCATGGTCCTCGTCCGCGCGCTTCTGCACGCCGAGCACGACGTCGCCATACATCTGGACGAAGCGGCGGTAGCAGTCCCAGGCGAAGCGTTCGTTTTTGGTGGCGGCGGCGAGGGATTTCACGGTCTCGTCATTGAGGCCGAGGTTGAGGATGGTGTCCATCATGCCGGGCATCGAGTCGCGCGCGCCGGAGCGCACGGCGACGAGCAGCGGCATGCCCTTGGCATCGCCGAACTTGCAGCCCATGATTTTCTCCATGTTGGCGACGCCGGCCTCCATCTGCGCCTGAAGCACGGCCGGATAGGTTTTCTTGTTGGCGTAGAAGTAGGTGCAGACCTCGGTGGTGATGGTGAATCCCGGAGGCACCGGCAGGCCGATGCGGGTCATTTCAGCGAGGTTCGCGCCTTTGCCGCCGAGCAGGGGCTTCATGCCGCCGTCACCGTCGGCCTTGCCGGCTCCCCATGTGTAAACGTATTTGGCGCTTTTGTTAGATCCGGATTTTTTTGCGGCGGGCTTGGAGGTGCTTTTTTTGGCGGCGGGTTTCGCGGCCTTCTTTTTGGTAGCCATCGTGTGTGATAGGTGTCGTGTATTTCTAACGGAAACGCCGACTGCGCGGGTGGGAAATCACCCGGCCCGGCGAAACGCGCGGGAAACTAGGCGGCCCGGAGGGGGGCTGTCAATCAGCCAGTTGCGGGTTTTGTGGCGGCGGTCTGTGAGCGTCGCTGGCTACCCCCGAGGGCGAGATGTCATGGGAAAGCCAATGAAGAGGCTTCGCGCATTTCATCGGCATCGGCGGTCATAGACCGCCGCTACAGTCACTACTCAGCGCAGGCCGCGCAGCAGCAGTTCGGCGTTGGTCTTGGTGGCCTTTAGATTCTTGAGCAAAGTCTCGATGGCATCGCCGATCGGCAGGCCGGCGAGCTGGCGGCGGACGTCCACCACCTTGAGGAACTCGTCCGGGTGATAGAGCCGGTCGTCGTTGCGGGTGCCGGATTGCGGGATGTGGATGGCGGGGAAAACGCGGCGCTCGGCGAGCTCGCGGTCGAGCCGCACCTCCATGTTGCCGGTGCCCTTGAATTCCTCGAAGACCACATCATCCAGCCGGCTCTCGGTTTCCACCAGCGCGGTGGCGAGGATGGTGAGCGAGCCGCCCTCCTCGACGTTGCGGGCGGTGCCGAAAAACTTGCGCGATTTCTGCAAGGCCACCGGGCTGACGCCGCCGGAGCCGATCGGGCCGCTGCCCTGCATCGCCGAGTTGTGGCCGCGGGCGAGGCGGGTGAGGCTGTCGAGCAGCAGGATGACGTCCTTGCCCAGCTCGACGAGGCGCTTGGCACGCTCGATCACCAGATCCGCCACCTGTGCATGACGGCGCGGCGATTCATCGAAGGTCGATGCATAAACGCGCGCGCCCACGGTTTCCTCGAAATCCGTCACTTCCTCGGGCCGCTCGTCGAGCAGGAGGATGATGAGCTCGGCATCCGGATGGTTGAGGCGGATCGAGCGGGCGATCTGTTTGAGCAGGATGGTTTTGCCACCGCGTGGCGGAGCGACGATGATGCCGCGCTGGCCCTTGCCGAGCGGGGCGATCAGATCGATCACGCGCACGCCGAGGAAATCCGGGCCTTCGCCTTCGAGGTGGATGCGCTGGTCGGGAAACAAGGGTGTGAGTTTGTCGAATTCCTTCGGCATCTGGTAATCGGCCACCGGGATGCCCTCGACTTCGATCACCTCGAATGCGGAGAGGTATTTGTCCCGTTCCCGCGGCGCGCGGACGCGGACCTTGACCATCTGGCCGACACGCAGGCCGAGATCACGCACCAGGTTTGAACCGAGATGGATGTCATCCGGGCCCGGGCGGAAGCTGCGCTGTGGATCACGGATCATTGAAAAATTATCCTTCGCCTGCTCGATCACGCCCTCGCAAACCATGCCAACGCCTTCATGGCTGTAGAAACACAGCAGCTCATAGACCAGCTGGCTTTTCGGGATGCCGCCCTGGATGCGCGCCGGCAATGATTCCGCCATCGCCTGAAGCTCGGAGAGCGGCTTGAGGCGGAACTGGTTGATGTCGATGGAAACCGGGACGGACACCGGCAAGGTGCTGGCGGCGGCCGATGGTGAACCATCGGTTTCGGATGCAGTGGTGAGACTCATGAGGAATGCTTGTGAAAAACGGCGGATTTGGGAGCGGATGACGGACTGCGGGCCCTCGTTCCAGAAAACCACATCCGCAAGGGAGATTTTTTCCTGAACCGGGAGCTGCGCGGCCAGAATCGACTCGATGAGCGAATCCTCGAATCCGCCGCGCGCCTTGAGCCGCCGGATCTGGGTGGCCCGTGACGATGCGACCACCATGACCTGATCCTGGCCGAAATCGAAGCCCTTTTCGAAGAACAGCGGAACGTCCGCAATGAACAGCTCCGCGCCCCGTGTAGCAGCCGCCTCCATGGATGCAAGACATTCCTGCTTCACCCGCGGATGCAGAATCGCCTCCAGCCGCAAGCGCGCCGCCTCGTCGGCAAACACCCGGCCGCGCAGGAAATGCCGGTCGATCCGGCCTTGTGCGTCCAGCGCCTGGTCGCCGAATGTCTCCGCAATGATGGCGGTCACCTCGTCATCGCCCTCCAGCATCCGGTGCACCGCCGCATCGCAGTCGAAAATCACCACCTCCGGCAGAAACTCCTTCAAAAACCGGCAAACCGTCGATTTCCCCGAGGCAATCCCGCCCGTCAACGCCATCACTTGCATGGGACGAGCATCCACAGCCGCCTCTGCGGATGCAAGAAGCAAGATGGAGCATCCCTGCAGCGGCTCAGGCCGACGCGTCCGAACGCGTGAACTTGGAAAGGAAATTGGGAATTAGAAGATTCGATATTAGGAATTAAAATCCAACTGCTTGTGCATAGAGCCCGCAGCACTCAACGGATGAATCCATGGAAATGTCCAAGTGACTGATAATGAAACCCAAATATCCTAGTCTCAAATCTCTAATTTCCTTTCTAAGGTGAACCAAGGGGCGGCATCACGGAACGAACGGACCGCAATGCCATCGCTGAGATTGTGCGGATCGCCATTGCAAATGAGCGCGCCGCGGGCGAAGCGTGGGACCATGCCACGGAACCGGCGCAACCCTTTGAGCTGTGCCATGGAGAAGGTCGATGCGGACTTGATCTCCGCTGCCGCAAGCGCCCCTCCCTCCTGCCACACAAGATCGACCTCATTGCCGTTGCTGTCGCGGAAAAACCACAGATCGGCCTGCCCGCCGCGGTTGTAGCGGGCTTTCAGAAATTCCACCACCACGAGGTTCTCGAAAATCGCTCCCACCAGCGGATCACGGACGATCTGTTCCGGCTCGCGGATCCCCAACAGGAAACACAGCAAGCCCACCTCCGTGAAATAAATCTTCGGCGACTTGATCGCACGCTTGCCCAAATTCTCAAAGTAGGGAGGAAGCCTGAAAACAAGGAACGAAGCCTCGAGAATCGAAATCCAGTGCCGGATGGTCTTGGCATCCACCCCCACGTCGTTGGCAAGCGAGCTGTAGTCGAGCAATTGTCCCACACGCCCGGCGAGCAGGCGCATCAGCTTCTCAAACAGCGAAGCGTCCTTATTCCCCAAGCAGAGTCTCCAGCTCCGGCATGATCTCTCGCTCAATCATCACTGCGCAATTTCCTAATCCATGCCAAAAGGGATATCAAGTCCCGTTTTTCATGAGAATTTCACGAGCTCATCCGGCAAGTGCCGCCGCATCACACCTTCCATGAGTTCGTGGCTGGGGACGCCGGGGAGCATGAGGAAATGGGCGTGGCGCTATCCAAGCGCGGCGAGTTCGCTGGCGAGTTCGTGCAAGCCGATGGCCTCGGTTTGGGCGGTCATCGGAAAGCGGTCGTTGCCGCCATGAAGGAAAAACGAACGTCGAGGCGCGATGTCGGCCAGGGCGTGGTGGTTTCCTTTCTGGAGTCCGGCCGTGATGCTGCGTTTGATTTCAACCGCCCACACTCCGTGCTTTGCGCCGAGTTCGAGCACCAGATCCATTTCCGCACCGGCCGCGGTCCGGTAGAAACCCGCCTTGG
>CAXNHR010000109.1:0-8097 GCA_964202135.1 Luteolibacter sp.
ATGATGTTTATACATCCATCCACATCTCCGAATTCGACGTCGCCGCCCGCGATACGAAGCTCGGTCCCGAGGAAATCACCCGTGACATTCCGAACGTCGGTGAGGACGCCCTGCGCAACCTCGATCACGACGGCATCATCCGCATCGGAGCCGAAGTGAAACCCGGCGACATCCTCGTCGGCAAGATCACTCCGAAGTCCGAAACCGAACTCGCCCCGGAAGAGCGCCTGCTGCGCGCCATCTTCGGCGAGAAGGCAGCAGACGTGAAGGACACTTCGCTGCGCGTGCCATCCGGTTGCGTCGGCATTGTCCAGGACGTCCGCGTTTCGCAGAGCGGTTTCGCCAAGAAACGCGCGGAAAAAGTCGATCCCGCCGAACTCAAGAAGACGCTCAAGAAGATCAACGACGAGCACAAGAAGAAGGCCGACAAGCTCACCGACGATCTCACCGAGCGTCTGTCCGACATATTGCTCGGCGAGAAGATTCCGCTCGACGTGGTCAACGCGCAAACCGGCGAGATCATTATCCCGGCCAACCGCAAGATCACTAAGACACTTCTCCGCAAGCTCGCTTCGGTGCACGACCACATTGAAATCGATCCTTCCCCGATCCGTAACAAGATCCTGGAAATCATCGGCTCCTTCGAGGGTCGCTTCCAGGAACTCGACACCGAGCGCGAGCGCAAACTCGACTCGCTCGAATCCGGTGATGAAGTCGATCCCGGCGTCATCAAGGAAGTGAAGGTTTTCGTCGCCGCCAAGCGCAAGCTTTCGGTCGGTGACAAGATGGCCGGTCGTCACGGCAACAAGGGCGTTGTCGCTACCATCGTTCCGGAAGAAGACATGCCATATCTCGCGGATGGAACTCCCGTTGACATCTGCCTCAACCCGCTTGGCGTGCCATCGCGGATGAACGTCGGGCAGGTTCTTGAAACCCACCTCGGTGTCGCCGCAAAGGCTCTTGGTTTCAAGGTGGCCACTCCGATTTTCGACGGCATCAAGGAGGAGGTCATCTGGGACTTCATGTCCAAGGCCAAGAAAGTCGATGGCGTGAAATTCGTCGGCGACAACGGCGAACTCCGCGAACGTAAGGCCAACGAACCCGAAGGCCGTGGTTTCACCTGGATCGGCGACGGCAAGGACGGCACCACCGGTGGTAAATCGACCCTCTATGATGGTCGCACCGGCGAGGCCTTCCACAACCCGGTTGTGGTCGGCATGATTTACATCCTCAAGCTCGGTCACCTGGTTGCCGACAAGATCCACGCCCGCGCCGTCGGTCCCTACTCGCTCGTCACCCAGCAGCCGCTCGGTGGTAAGGCGCAATATGGTGGCCAGCGTTTCGGGGAAATGGAAGTGTGGGCGCTCGAAGCATACGGCGCCGCCTACACGCTCCAGGAATTGCTCACCGTCAAATCGGACGACGTGCAAGGCCGGACCCGGATCTACGAAGCGATCGTCAAAGGCGACAACAACCTCGAAGCCGGCACCCCGGAATCATTTAACGTGTTGATCAAGGAAATGCAGTCCCTCGGACTTGACGTCCGACCGGGCCGCAGGGGTTCCACCCACGGCTCCGGCATGACCGGCGGTCTGGATGACTTCTCCCTCGACGACCTAACCCTGTAACCCGAGCCACGCGAACCCCAACCTGACTTTTAACGATCTAACAACATGAGTGTCGATACCAACCTTCGCGAACTTTTCGGCGTGGACGAGCGCCCGGAAGCCTTTGATCAGGTTTCCATCACCGTAGCATCCCCGGAAATCATCCGCTCCTGGTCCAAGGGCGAGGTGAAGAACCCGGAAACCATCAACTACCGGACCTTCAAACCGGAAAAAGGCGGCCTCTTCTGCGAGCGGATCTTCGGACCCACCCGTGACTGGGAATGCGCCTGCGGCAAATACAAGCGCATCAAGCACAAGGGCGTCGTCTGCGACCGCTGCGGCGTGGAAGTCACCCTCAGCCGCGTGCGCCGTGAACGCATGGGCCACATCGAGCTGGCCGTGCCGGTTTCCCATATCTGGTTCTACAAGTGCATGCCATCCCGCATCGGGCTAATGCTCGACATGAGCGCCCGCCAGCTTGAGCGCGTGATCTATTATGAAGATTACGTCGTCACCGAGCCTGGCAACACCGCGCTCGAAATCGGCCAACTGCTCACTGAAAATGAACTCCGCGAAGCCGAGGACACCTACGGCGACGGTTCCTTCAAGGCTTCCATGGGCGCGGAAGCGATCATGGAATTACTCAAGCAGATCGACCTCGCCGAGCTTCAGGTGAAATTGGAGGAAGAACTCGGCACCACCCGCTCGAAGCAGAACAAGAAGAAGCTCAGCAAGCGTCTCAAGATCACCCAAGGCTTCGCGCAATCCAAGTCGCGCCCCGAGTGGATGATCCAGACCGTGCTTCCCGTGATCCCGCCGGACCTTCGTCCGCTGGTGCCACTCGAAGGCGGCCGCTTCGCCACTTCCGACCTGAACGACCTCTATCGCCGCGTCATCAACCGCAACAACCGTCTCAAGAACCTTCTGCTCCTCAAGACGCCGGAAGTCATCATCCGCAACGAAAAGCGGATGCTCCAGGAGGCTGTTGACGCGCTTTTCGACAACGGCCGCCACGGCCGTGCCGTCACCGGCGCAGGCAACCGTCCGCTCAAATCCCTCAGCGACATGCTCAAGGGCAAGGGCGGCCGTTTCCGTCAGAACCTTCTCGGCAAACGCGTCGATTACTCCGGCCGTTCGGTCATCGTCATCGGTCCGGACCTCAAGCTCGGCCAGTGCGGTCTTCCCAAGAAGATGGCGCTCACCTTGTTCGAGCCCTTCATCATCCGCCGTCTCAAGGAGCTTGGCTACTGCCACACAGTGCGCTCGGCCAAGAAGATGATCGACCGCAAGACCACCGAAGTCTGGGACATCCTCGCGGAAGTCACCAAGGGTCACCCGATCCTGCTCAACCGCGCTCCCACGCTGCACCGCCTTTCGATCCAGGCCTTCGAGCCGAAACTCATCGAAGGTGAGGCCATCCGCGTTCATCCGCTCGTTTGTACCGCCTACAACGCGGACTTCGACGGTGACCAGATGGCCGTGCACGTGCCGCTCTCGGTCGAGGCCCAGATGGAGTGCCGCCAGTTGATGCTGGCTCCCAACAACATCTTCTCGCCCGCGTCAGGCCGCCCGATCACGGTGCCGTCCCAGGATATCATTCTTGGAACGTATTATCTCACCTGGGCACCCGTGCGCACCGCCAAGGACCGCGAAAAGGCCGAGCACTTGCCGCTGTTCGAAAACTCCTCCGAGGTCGAGTTTGCGATCGCCTCCCGCAAGGTGGCCTATCACCAGTGGATCCGCATCCGCAACCCGGACTACGGCAAGAATACCGTCTTTGGATACAAGGGCGAGGAACTCTCCGACAAGGACCGCAAGGAACTCACGCCCCTCGAAGCCGCGCTGCGCCAGGGCAAGATCATCGAAACCACTCCCGGCCGCGTCCGTTTCAATGAAATCTGGCCTGCGGGCGTAGGTTTCATCAACAACAACGTCGGCAAGAAGCAGATCGGTGACATCATCTGGCGCTGCTATCAGGTCGTCGGCAAACCGAACACCGTCAAGGTGCTCGATGATCTCAAGACCCTTGGTTTCAAGGAAGCCACCCGTTCCGGCACCTCCATCGGGATCGTCGATATGGTGATTCCGGAGGAGAAGAAGGAGGTCATCGCCAAGGCCTACGAGGAAGTCGAAAAGGTCACCAAGCAATACCGCAACGGCGTCATCACCGACGGCGAGCGCTATCAGAAGGTCGTGGACGTCTGGACACAGGCCACCGACACCATCGCCAACGCGCTTTATCGCAAGATCGAGCACAACGAAGGCAAGGACAAGGCATCGCCATTGTTCATGATGGTCGATTCCGGCGCGCGGGGCAACAAATCCCAGATCAAGCAGCTCGGCGGCATGCGCGGCCTGATGGCCAAACCCTCCGGCGAGATCATCGAGCGTCCGATCATTTCGAATTTCCGGGAAGGTCTTTCGGTGCTCGAATACTTCATCTCCACCCACGGTGCGCGCAAGGGTCTCTCCGACACCGCTCTCAAGACCGCGGACTCGGGTTACATGACCCGCAAGCTTGTGGATGTGGCCCAGGACGTGATCATCACCGGTCAGGACTGCGGCACTGCCAATGGCATCTCCGTTGCCGCCATCATGGACGGCGACGAGGAAAGCGCCTCGCTTGAAAGCCGTATTTATGGCCGCGTTTCCTGTGAGCAAATCAAGGATCCCGTCACTGGCGAGATTCTTGTCGAGGTGGATGACGTCATTAACGAAGTCCAAGCCAAGTCCGTCGAGAGGATCGGCGTTCTTACGCTCAAAATCCGCTCGGTGCTGACTTGTGAGAGCGACCGCGGTTGCTGTGCGAATTGCTACGGACTCAACCTCGCCACTGGACTGCCGGTCAAGATCGGCGAAGCCGTCGGCATCATCGCCGCCCAGTCGATCGGTGAGCCTGGCACCCAGCTCACCATGCGGACCTTCCACGTCGGTGGTGTGGCCGCGGCCACCTTCAAACAACCGATCATCAAGACCAAGAACGCCGGCCGTCTGGTTTACAGGGATCTCCGCACCGTGCAGGCTGCGGACGGCACCTGGGTCGTGCTTAACAAGAACGGCTCGATTTCGATCCGCGACAAGGCTGGCCTCGAACTTGAAAGCCATAACATCGTCATCGGCTCGATCATTTCCGTCAAAGACGGCGAGGATGTCAAAAAGGCCGACACCGTGGTGACGTGGGATCCCTACAACGTGCCCATCCTCACTGAAAAGGGCGGCAAGGTGGAGTTCCGCGACATGATTTCCGGCATCACCGTGACCAACGAAACCGACAAGGAAACCGGCAAGAAAGGCATGGTCGTCACCGAACACAAGGAAGACCTCCACCCGCAGGTCGTCATCATTGACGAGAAGACCAAGGAAGTGAAGGCCAGCTACTCCATCCCCGTCGGTGCACACCTTTCCGTCAAGGAAGGCCAGATCGTCACCGGCGGTATCCAGCTCGCCAAGACCCCCCGCAAGGTGGCCCGCACCAAGGACATCACCGGCGGTCTGCCGCGTGTGGCCGAGCTCTTCGAAGCCCGCAAGCCCAAGGACGCCTGCGTCATCGCCAAGATCGAGGGCGAAGTCTCCTTCGGCACCAATGTCCGTGGCAAGAAGCGCGTCGTTGTCACTCACGCGGAATCCGGTGAGCAACAGGATCACTTGGTCCCGATGGGCAAGCACATCATCGTCACCGATGGCGACAAGGTGAAGCGCGGCGACCAGATCACCGAAGGCCCCGTGTCTCCCGAAGACTTGCTCGAAGCTTGCGGAGCCCAGGAACTCCAGGAGCACCTCGTCAACGAAGTGCAGTCCGTCTATCGCGTCCAGGGGGTGGAAATCAACGACAAGCACATCGAAGTCATCATCCGCCAGATGCTGCGCAAGGTGAAGATCAGCGATCCCGGCGATGCCGACCAATGGCTGTGGGGCGATCAGATCGACCGCACCAACTTCAAGCGCGTCAACGCCGGGATCATCGCCAACGGCGGCAAGCCCGCCGAAGCGGAGCCTGTTCTGTTAGGTATCACCAAGGCCTCGCTGGAAACCGATTCGTTCATCTCCGCCGCATCGTTCCAGGATACCACCCGTGTCCTCACCGAAGCCGCGACGCTGGGCAAGGTCGATTACCTCACCGGTTTCAAGGAAAACGTCATCATGGGTCACCTGATTCCGGCCGGCACCGGGTTCCCGTGCCACCGTGATTCGGAGTTCGAGTTCACCGTCGAGGAGCCCGAGCCCGTCGTTCATGTCCGCGAAACCATTGAGGAGGAGGAAGACTCCGCCACCGCCTGAAGACGCAAAACCTCATATCCAATCACGCCTCCGGGGAATCCTTCTCCGGAGGCGTTTTTCATTCATCGCCCACGTCACTTTCCAATCAAGACCTCCACTCCCTTCACCCGCAGTTCCTCGACGAGCTCCGGGTCCGCTTTGTTATCCGTCACCACACAACTCAGGTCCGTGACCGGTGCGAAGAAAAACGGCGCCCTTTGTCCGAGCTTCGAATAATCCGCCAGAAACACCACATCCTCCGCGCCGGCGATCACCCGTTCCTTGAACGCGGCCTGCCGCGAGTTGCTCTCACTCACGCCGCGCTCGGAATGGATGCCGTTTCCTGATAGAAACATGCGATGAATGTTATATCTTTGGAGTGACTTTTCCGAGGTGGGGCCGATGAATGACCGGGACTTGATGTCATACAATCCGCCCGTGCAGATCAAATCCAGGTTCGGCCGATCGGCCAGCGCGGTGATCACGTTGAGCGCGTTGGTAAGAATGGTCAGCGGAAAATCGGGCAGGAATTCCGTCAGGGTGAGCACCGTGGAACTCGCATCCAGGAAGATGTTCTCGTTGGGCCGGATCCTGCCCGCGGCCAGCCGGGCGATTGCTTTCTTCTCCTCACGGTTGATGCCTTGGCGCTGTGTGAAGGGCACTTCCTCGCGGATTTTTTCCGGCTGGCTGGCACCGCCATGCATCCGGATCAACTCGCCGCGTTTTTCCAAAACCTCGAAATCCTTGCGCACCGTCTCGTCGGTCACTCCAAGCTTTTCCGCAGTCTCCGTGGTCCGCAATGATCCTGCGGTGTGGAGCAGGTCGAGAATCCTCCTCTGGCGTTCGATCGCGAGCATGACTTTGGGTTTTTCTGGGTTTGTTTGGGAATTTTTGGATTTTTTTGGTTGACTAGTCAAGCCAATATCGGAAAACAGCTCCAACCCATGTCAGCAACGCTCTCCCAATCCGCTCCCCGAGCCGTCATCGAGCACATGGTCAGAGAACAGGTGTATGCCCGCCTCGGGGTCCCTCTTCCGGCCGCCTCCAAAGCTCCCAACGCGCTTCTGGTCAATATCTCCGCCCGCCACTGCCACCTGACACAGGTTGCGGTAGAGGCGCTGTTCGGTCCCGGTCACAAGCTCACCCCGATGAAAGGGCTCTATCAGGAAGGCCAGTATGCCGCCAAGGAGTCCGTTACCCTCATCGGTCCCCGCAGCCGCGTGATCTCCAACCTCCGCATTCTCGGCCCATGCCGCGATCTCGACCAGATCGAGCTCGCCTACACGGATGCCGTCTCGCTCGGTTTCGATATCCCGGTGCGCATGTCCGGAGCCATCAAGGGCACGCCCGGCTGCATGCTGATGGGCCCCAACGGATACTATGAACTCGACCAAGGCGTCATTCGCGCCCAGCCGCACGTCCACATGCATCCGGAGGATGCGGCCTTCTACGGCGTCAAACACCTCGATGTGATGAAACTCAAAGTGCATGGTCCGCTCGGCATGACCTTTGACAACCTGGTCGTCCGCGTGGACCCTTCGTTCAAACTCGAAGTCCACATCGACACCGATGAAGGCAATGCCTGCGGCCTCAAGCCCGACACTTTTTGCGAACTGATCAAATAACCCGCCTGAAATCCCGTATTCCAGATCTCAAATCCACAGACTCCAACCACACTACCAACCAAAACTATGAGTGCACTCGGCATGATTGAAACCAAAGGCTACGTCGGCAGCGTCGAAGCCACAGATGCGATGGCCAAAGCCGCCAACGTCCAACTTGTGAACCAAATCCAGATCGGCGGAGCCTTCATGACCGTCATCGTCAAAGGCGATGTCGGCAGCGTGAAAGCCGCCGTGGACGCCGGTGCCGATGCCGCCGGCCGCGTCGGCGAACTCGTCTCCGCCCATGTCATCGCCCGCCCGCATGCGGAACTGCTCAGCCAGTTTGGAATTGCTTAAAGGACATTGGAAATTGAGAAATTGGATATTGAGGAAGCTTCATCACTTCCAAGAACCAACTCAGTTCCCAGCATCTCCAACTAATTATCAAATTATCCAATCAACCAATCACCATTTAATACCATGGCCAAACAAGCAATCGGCATCATCGAAACCAAAGGTTTCGTCTCACTCGTGGAAGCTTCCGACGCGGCGCTCAAAGCCGCCGACATCAGAATGACCGGCTGGGAGAAAATCGGCTCGGGCCTCGTCACTGGTTTCTTCACCGGCGA
>CAXNHR010000110.1:0-7845 GCA_964202135.1 Luteolibacter sp.
GGCGTCTTCACCGCGGTATGCGGATTCGAATCCGACGGGCCGAAACAACATCTCGGTTTCGCCCCGCGGCTCACACCGGAGGATTTCAAGGCACCGTTCACCAGCGCCGAAGGCTGGGGGACGTTCAGCCAGAAAATCACCGGCGGCACGATGGAAGCAAAGGTTGCCGTGAAGCATGGCAAGGTTCCTCTCAAGACGCTCGCGCTCGCCACCACGGCAACCATGGTGACCGCCAGCCTAGCCGGCAAACCGGTCCCGGCAACAGTCGCCACCACCGATGGCCGGGCGATCGTTTCCTTGGATGTGACCATCGAGTCCGGCCAGGAACTGGTGCTGAACCTGAGTTGACGACAAACCGCCGTTCGCTGGCATCCCTGCCATATCCCATGACCGGAGTGGGTTATCCCATTTGCCTGCTTCCCATGTCGGGTTGAATTCATTAGCAAGTCGCGTATGGAAAGCCATGAAGTCCTGAAGAATGCTCTGCGCAAAACCACACCCAAGGCGGTGGCGGCCGATCTGGGGGTGTCCCTTTCGTTGGTTTACAAATGGGCGGAAAAGCCCGCCGATGACGGAGCGGGTAGCAAGAACCCGCTGGACCGTCTGCTGCAGATCATCGAGTTGAGCGGCGACAACGGAATTGTGGAGTGGCTGTGCCGCAGGCAGGGCGGGCATTTTGTGAAGGACCCCGACGTGAGCGGCGCGCAGGTGGATCACGTGCTGCCGGCCACCCAGGAGATCATCAGGCACTTCTCCGATTTGTTGATCCGGATCTCGGGTGCGGCCGAGGACCACTCGGTGACGAAAAGCGAGGCGGACGACATCCGCCAGACATGGGACAAACTGAAAAGCCACGCCGAGGCCTTTGTCAGGGCCTGCGAGAACGGGGACTTCCGGACGATGAAACGCCTGCCCTGAGCAGTGGTGGAAAATTTGCCGTAGATTCCATCATGCATCCTTTGGATTCCCGGTAAATTCACAGCACCATGCCAGCTACAGCAGCCCTACCGAAGTCCGAAAAATCGATGCACCAACTGCGCCGCCACATTTCGGCGCTGGCCACCTTGCCGGAGAACGGCGCACCGGTGCTAAGCGCCTATTTCGACTTGCGCAGCCCGGTTGAAGTCCTCCGTGCCGCGTTTGAAACCTGGTCCACCGTCGCGCGCAGTGCGCTGCCCAAGGCGCAGCGTCCGAGGTTCGATGAGTCAAAGTCAGAAGTCCGGGCGCTGCTCAAGCAAGTGTGGCCCGAGGACATTCAGGGACTGGCGTTATTCGCCCGCAGCGGAGAGCATCAACTGCTAATGGCGCTGCCGTTCCAAGCGGCGCTGGAGACCCATTTCGAAGTTTCCGCACGCCCGGCGATTTTTCCGCTGATCCAGCTCAAGGATCGGTTTCACCGCTTCGTGCTGGTGATTTGCACCGAGGACACCGGGCGGATCATGGAATTGACGCTGGGAGCGGTGACCGAGGAAATCCTGACCACCCGCCCGGATCACGGGAGCCGCCTCGGCCGCCAGTTGAGCCGCGAACATTTCCACCACCGCCGCGAAGAGGACACGCGCCGTTTGGTACGCGACCAGGTGCACATCATCAGCAATCTGATGGCCCGGCGCGGCCTCAACCACCTGATTCTCGCCGGGCATCCTCGCCATGTCTCATCGCTGCGGGAGCAACTGCCGAAGCATCTCCAGGCGCGCGTCGTCGGCTCGGTTTTCCACGCACCTAACGGCCACGACTGCTCGCCGCTGCTCGAACAGGCCATCGACACCTTCATCGAAGCGGAACAGGAAGAAAGCCGCAGCACGGTTGAGCGCTTGCACGAGCAGGTTTGCCGCCAAGGACTCGCCGTCGTGGGCATCCATGCCTGCCGCGAGGTGATCGAGGCCGGTGCCGCCTCCCAACTGGTGATTTCCGAAGAATTGCCGCATCCCGACCGCGAGGAATTGGTTCGACTGGCGACGCTGCACGATTTGCCGATCGAGGTCTGCGAGGATGACGAACTGCTTCAGAGCCACGGTTGAGTGGGTTGCCTGCTGCGTTTCCGGATGGAATATTTCCATGCGCTGCCTTCAGGCATCCCATGATTTGGAAGGAAACTGCCTGCCGCTGTGATTTGGCGCGATTCCCCCCTCATTCGGGGACGCAATGAGGATTGAATCCCGGGCACAGGCATGAAAGGCTTCGGCGTGACAGGATTCCAGCACCGTGAAGCGATGACAAAAGCCATGGCCGCCGCCCCGCCAAAACCGCACCATCGAGCATGAAAAAAGTCATCACTTACGGCACCTACGACCTGCTGCACCGCGGCCACATCAAGCTGCTCCAGCGGGCGCGCGAAATGGGCGACTACCTGGTGGTCGGACTTTCAAGCGACGAATTCAACGCGGTTAAACACAAGAAGGCATTCTATTCCTACGAGGAGCGCAAGCTGGTGTTGGAGGCGGTGCGCTATGTGGATGAGGTGATCCCGGAGGACAACTGGGAACAGAAGGAGCGCGACATCCTCGAGCACGGCATCGACGTCTTCGTGATGGGCGACGATTGGAACGGCAAATTCGACCACCTCAAAAGCCTCTGCGAGGTGACCTATCTGCCGCGCACCGACGGCGTGAGCACCACCCAGATCAAGGCGCAGCTGAGGGTCACGGAAAGTTCCAACGTCGAGTGCGGCGAATGAAAACGGCCCACCTGATACCTGGACGACGACATGGCTATCCATGAACCGATCATGACCCGGAGCGCCCGCTGGCTGTTCCAATTCCTCCACCGCCTGATGCCCAAGCGGAATCACGCGGTGCTGTGGGGCTGGCCGGACGGCGAGGACAGCGTGATCGCGCTCGAACAGGCGCTGCAGGCAACGCGGCTGCGGCGGGTGGTGATGCTGATGAGCGACCCGCATTCCAAGCTGCCGTGGCAAACGGGGGCGAAGACGGTCCGCGTGCGCAAGAACTCGCCGGCGGCTCTGTTGGAGTTTTGTCGTGCGAGATATGTGTTTTTCACCCATCCCTGTTTCACGCGGAAGTTTCCGCCGGAAGTGGTGTCGGTGAATGTCTGGCACGGCATGCCGGTGAAGAAGATCGGTTGGATGATCCCCGACGACGCGGGCATCGCGTCGCGTCACGCGTTGGCGACCTCGCCGTTCTGGGCGGAAATCCTGCAGCGGGCGATGACGCCGGTGCGCGGCGTGCTGCCGCTGGGCCTGCCGCGCAACGACCGCCTGTTCTCGGATCGCCCGGCAGTGCTGGAAAAACTCGGCCTGCCCGCCGAATCCAGGGTCATCGCCTGGCTGCCGACCTACCGCAGGAGTGTGCGCGGCTTGCCAAGGACTGACGGCATCGCGGCGGGCAATGTCTTTGAAATGCCGGACGTCGATCCGGACGCGCTCAACGCCTTCCTTGAAGACCATGATGCCGTGCTGTTCGTGAAGCCGCACCCGATGGCGGCCTGCGATCCATCGCAGTCGAGAAGCCGTGTGCGGATCATCGACGACGCATGGCTGCGGGAGCGGTCGCTTTCCTTATATGAGTTTCTCGGTGCCACCGGGTTTCTGATCAGCGACATCTCCAGCGTGGTGATCGATTACCTGCTGCTCGACCGGCCGGTGATCCACGCGTTTTCCGATCTCGGGGAATACAAGACCTCGCGGGGCTTCACGGTCGAACCGATCGAGGATTACTTCGCGGGACCGGTGGCCACCAACCTGCACGAGTTGCTGGATGCCATGGCCGCCGTGCTTGCGGGCGGTGACCCGGAAGCCGGCGGAAGAAAGCGCATGCTTGAGCTTTCACACAGCCACCGCGATGGCGGCGCGACGCGCAGGTTGTTGGAGAGCGTGGGATTGTGAAGCGGAAAGCACCGCCATCCGGCGGATAAATGGGCGGCCCGAGGCCGGGCAGCTACCGCATCTTCACTGCGGGATCATCTCCCAGTCGATCTGTTCCTCGACGAGGCGGATGAGGAATTCGCGCAGCTTGGCGTCTGCCTCATCGAAGGAAACCTCGCCCTCGATCCAAGGCACCTTGCCATACCACATCGAGGCCGAAACATAGGCCCAGCGCTGGTCCATTCCGAGCAGCAGGCGGTCCTTCATATCCCACAAAGTGCGCTTGAGGTGGTCCTGGGTGATGCGGTGATGGCCAACGAAGAAGTAATAGGTCATGCAGTTGTAACTGACATATGCGGTGCGCTCCTCGTTGGTGGGCAGCGACTGCACGGAGAGCAGGCGGCGGACCTCGATCTGGCGGCCGTTGGGCAGGTCAATGGTGAAGTCTTCTGAATTCGAAATCACATGGCCTTGGGACGGCATGCAGCGCTCGGGGCGGTGGATCGAGTTGTTGAGGTCGTGGCCCGAGAGCACGATCGAGAGGTCGATGCGGTCCGGCACGTGGTAGCCGGTGGCGAGGTCGATTTCACCCATGCGCGGGCTGAGGCAGATGGCTTTGGCGAAGCTGGTGTCTTGGGCGAGGATGGCGAGTTCCTCGGCGCTGGCCGGGATGTTGCGCATGCGCCAGGTGCCCATGTCATCCGGCAGCTCCATGCTCACGGCGGAACCGGCCATCGCACCGGCTTCGGGGAGAAGGTGGACGGTGGAGAGCATTCCTCCTAACAGGATGGGCAGGAGCAGGAGCTTTTTCATGGCAGGGGGCTTGGGTTCTCGGGCTCGGCGGCGGTCACCGTGGTGCGGCGCAACTGACGGCGGCGGGCGGCATTCCACGGCAATCCTCCCTCAAGCACCGAATGAATGACCAACAGGAGAGTCAGTGAAAACGGATAGAACAAGAGAAGCCCAGACCAGTCATGCCAGGTGGTGGACGCCCATTCGGCATCACCGTGCTCGGCGATCAGGAAAATCGAAATGACACGCAGCGCGTTGCCGATGATCGCCAGCGGTATGGCGCTGAGGAAAAGCAGGACGCGTTTCCACATCGCCATGCGCGCCACATAAGCCCAGGCGGCGGATATCATCAGCAGGGCCATCAACGAGCGGATGCCGCTGCAACCATGGGCGATGCTCAGCGGTTTCCAGTCGCCCTTGACGGGCAGCACCGTGGTGCCCTGGGTATAAGTTTCCACACCCAGCAGGTTGGAGCCGTGGTGGGCCAGCGCGGTGGCCAGCAACTGGAGGTGGGTGGTCGCCTGCTGGAAGGTCGGAAGAGGGATCGAAATCCACAGGAAAAACAACGGGAAAGCCAGCAGCCTGGCGACGCGCCAACCCCACAGGAAATGCGCCGCGCCCCACAGGATGAAAGGCAGGCCGAACACCGCCACGCGCGGCTGCAGCGTGCGGTAGGCGGCGATGTAGAGCAGGCATCCAAGAACCACCGAAACCAGCCCCCACAGGCTGCCCGAAGTCACCGCCGCGCGGATCTCCTTGAGACGGTAGATGATCAAACCGATGATGATGAAGGGGATGAGTTTGCCGTGCTCGTAATCGGTGTAAGGGTTCCAGGAACTGTGAAGCCAACCGAGGGTGGAACGGTGTTGGAGCGAGCCGTAACGGAGCTCGAAGCAAAAGAACCACACCAGCAACGCCAGCGAGGAAAGCAGCACCAGCAGCTTGATCACCCCGCCACCGCGGGCCGGGCTCGCGGCGGTGGTTTCACCGTATTCGGGAGGATTCGGGTTCATGAACGGGATGTGGAGTTTGCCGGGCCGGGTGCGAGACGGTATGGGCGGATCCTCATCTGTCAATCCATGAGCGGGCCCATGCGGGAGCTCCGGAAATAAGCGGCCGGAGCTGCGGATCGAAATGACGGTGGAGCCACAGGGCGAGCCAGATGCCGATGCCGTCGAAAGCGAGATCCGCGGCGTCACCCCAATCGAAGCCATAGCCGAAGGCGCTTTGCGCGCACTCGACGGCAAGGGCGAGCGGAACGGCAAGCATTACGGCCCGCCTGCGGCCCAGCAACAAGGCGAAGGCGAATGTCGGTGCCGCCAGTAGGGCGACGTGCAAAAGCGGCCGCAGCGGCTTGAGCACGGTCCTCACCCGCAGGGCCAAACCGCCCTGCGCGAGGATGTTGCCGGAAGGAGCGATCTCCCCTGAGGAGATCCGCAACGGAGCCGGCGCCTCCGCCAAGCGCGGAGTTTGTGGCGGGGGCTCGATGATTGCCGCGCCCAGGCGGAAATCCTCCGCGAGCAGCGGGCGCTGGATTTTCCACGGCCCGGGAATGACAAACTCGACGGCCATGAGCAGGCAAACCCCTGCGGCAGCCAGCGCCTGCCCGCGCTTCACGCCCGGCCAACTGTGGATGCAGGCGGCACACCACGCAAGCCAGCACAGAGCGAGGAGCCAGCGGCTGTATTTCCATACTCCGCGCTCCTCGGCGGCGGTGATTTCCAGTTCGGTGAGTTCAAAGGTTCCGTCGATGCCGAGATGTTCCAAGCGGATGGCCGGCACGGCCGGTCCATTGGCGGGCACGGCAACCAATGTCATCGGGCCGCTGTCCTCATCATCCTTGATGGACGCCACGGGATCTTTCTCGAAACTCCCCTGTCCGTCCGGCGGGTGCCATTCGATCATGAACCTGCCGGTTTCCCATTTTTCAGCACCGGGCCGGAGCCCCTGAGCAGACAGCCGCAGGCGCAGGTGCAGGGCCTCCACCTCCGGCGCATCGGGAATCGCCAGGCGCAGTGCCAGCGGCGGCTCCCCGGCAGACCGCTTGAGCCGCAGCACGGGCGATTCCAGCGTGCCGCCCCAGCTCAGGCCAGCCAGTTCAGGTGCATCCTGGCGGAGATCGGCGAGCTGCCATCGCGGCAGACCGTCCGCGCGCTGGTAGCGATGCGCCCACAACAGCACCAACGCCGCCACCAAGGCAACGAAGGTTACTGCCAGCAGAATACGGCGCATGCGCCAGAGCTCATCACAGGGCCTGCGGCATTCCAAGTGAAAGCCAGCCATTCCACACATTGGCATGATGCCTGCTAAGGTTAGTGTGATTATTCCGTTTATTCTTCATACTGGAAAACCACACCACCATCAGTCCACGCCATGAAATAACTCCCGAAAATCCTCGCGGCAGCACTCATATCCGCCGCTCCGCTCGCCGCCGCCCCGCTCAAAATCACCTACTCCGATTGGCCCGGCTGGGTCACTTGGGAGATCGGCATCCAGAAAGGCTGGTTCAAGGAAGCCGGCGTGGAGGTCGATTTCCAGTGGTTCGATTACGTGCCTTCGATGGACGCCTTCGTCTCCGGCAAGGTGGATGCGGTGTGCAACCCCGGCCGCGTCCATGAGGTTGTGGAGGTGCCAGTGCCGCGCCCGCGCTCCGAAGAACAACTCTTCGATCCCACCTTCATGGCCACCCGCAGGCACATCGATGGCATCATGCATCCGCCCGGCACGCAGCAGAAGGAAACACCGGTCACCTCAACGAACGCATCCACATCAACAAGATCGTCGCCCTAACCGCAATCCACGGCCCGCAAAAAGTCGCGCTTGCCATCGAGGACGCCATCCAGTCCCAAGCCTACTCCAGCCAATACATCGAAAACATCCTCGAACAGCGCGCCCGCCACACCCCCACGCCCGGCCCGCTCCACCTCACCCGCCGCGCCGACCTGCTCGACCTCGAACTGCCAACCGCCGACCTCACCCCCTACGACACCATCTAACAAAACTAATCCGCTACCAATGAAAACCGATCACAGCCGTCCCACAGGACGGCTTAGCCAGGGAAGGAAAAGCGGGCTGGTGTTGGGTTTAAATCCCTGCCACTCGGTAGGGTGTTATGAAAAACACACCACCAACCCGCAGCAATGTGATCGTCCTCAAGCAGATTCTCAACCTCATTCCTCGCGGAATGATCAACCGCCACGCCCTTGAGACCGGGGTGGAAGCCAAGGCCC
>CAXNHR010000111.1:0-7792 GCA_964202135.1 Luteolibacter sp.
CCGCCAGTGCTGCGGCGCTGATCGTTTTCATGGTCGTCAGCTCGGCACAAGGCGGCAAGGAACTGCGCGAGCAGATCACCGGACTGCCGGATCAAATCAAGGAAGTGAAACCGTTCTTCGATCCGAACCTGCGGAAAGCCTATGCCCAGCTGCAGGAACAGGTGCCCGCTGGTGAGAAGATCCTCACCATGGTGGACGCGAGTTATTGGTTCGACTACAGGCGCAACCCGATGGTCTCGATCAATGCGGTGGGCGGTTCCTCACCGCCGCCGGGCATTCCCTTCGAACAAGGTCCGGAGGCACTCGCGGCTTACCTGAAAGGCCTTGGCATCCGCTATGTCATCGCCGTGGATTTCAACAACGCCGTGCTGCTCTACACCCGCAAGCTCTGGAACGAAAGCACCCGCCCGGAGTGGTTTTATACTCAAATTTGGAAACCGCGCTTCAACGACTTCATGGACAACATCGACGCCCTCGCCAAACGTGACGGCGGCCTCGTCGCCACCGCAGGCAATGCGCGGTTGATCGATCTGGGTGAGTAAGGTGGTGATTAGCCGAGCTGGGGCTCAGCGCTCCCGGGCGAAGTATCACTTCCCCTGCGAATTCTCGAACGAATGCCGGATCAGGCTTTCCACGGTAGGGCGCGGGCTGGCCTCAATAAGGTGCTGATATGCGAAAAGCGAAGGCATCAGCCGCGCGGCCGCCGCGTGCAGCGAGGTGAGCAGCCGCGCTAACCCTTTGTGCTCGCCGAGTGCCAGCTCGTAGGGCGGCGGCGTGTGATGCCAGCCGTGGATGTCATATCCACATTCCTCCATCAGCTCGCGCAGCGACTTGCGGGTGAACAGGAACGCATGGGTGTCGTCGAGAATCCCGCGTCGGCCGTAGTTGAGCCTGCCGAGCAATGAGAAACTCAGCCGCAACGGCAGGAACGCGGTGTTCGGCACGCTGATGATCACCTTGGCCGGAGGATCGTCGAGGTCGCGCCGCAGACGGTCCAACAAGGCGACGTGCTCGGGACGCGGAAGATGCTCGATCACGTCCATCATCAGCACCACATCGGCAAGCGGCAGGCCGAAGTCGATGGGGTCCTTGAGATCGTGATGGATCATGCGGTGGCGGATCGGCGGCTCCGTGCGGAAGAAGTTGTCGATGATCGCAACCTCACAGTTTTTCCTGTCGGTCAACTCATCGGCCACCCAGCCGTTGCCGCCGCCGATGTCGAGCACGCGGCTGCCGTTAGGCACCAGACGCAGCGCGGTTTGGTGCGAGGAATGGGGGATGTCGAGTTTCGACTCATAGCGGCCGCCGGGCGTTGCGAAGTCGAAGCGGCGGCAGTAGAAGATGCCTTTTTTCGTCAGCCAGTCGTGCCAGCAACTGCGGATGCAATCGAAGAAATAACGCCAGCCGTTCACATGGCAGACCTCTTCCCCGTAATGCGTGGGAATCGGAATCTCCCGGAACAAGGCGCCCACGCGCAGCATCTGGATGAGGATGTCGGTATCGAAGTGGAAGTCGTTGGTATTGTGGTGGAACGGAATGCGGCGCAGCGCGTCGATCCGATAGGCGCGGTAGCCGCTGTGGAACTCGCTGAGTTCCGCACCGACGATCCGGTTTTCCAGTTTGGTGAGGATCTGGTTGCCGATCCATTTGTAGAGCGGCATGCCGCCGGCCAGCGCATCCTTCTTGCGCAGCATCCGCGAGCCGAGCACCACGTCGGCGTCCTCCTCAAGGATCGGCGCGAGCATTTCCGGCAAAAGTTCCGGCGCGTATTGGCCGTCGCCATGCAGCATCACCACCGCCTGATAGTTTTCCTGGATGGCGATCTGATAGCCGAGCTTCTGGTTGCCGCCGTAGCCGAGGTTTTTAGGGTTCTTGAGCACCCGCACCGGAATCGGGCACGACAGCGCGGCCTTCTGCCCGACCTCGAAAGTGCCGTCCGGCGAGGCGTCGTCGCTAACGAGGATCTCGCAATTCGCCGGCAGCCGGTCATACGGAATGCGCCGGAACACGTCCTCCATATGCGCCTCGGCATTGTAGGCGACGATGAAAATCATGGACTTGGACGGCGGGGGCGTCATGGCTTGGGCGGATTCAAGCGGGAAGAGCGGAGAAAAGGAAGACGGGAGATAAAGATTTGGAAATACCGCAAAGCCGCGGAGGCCGCAAAGGGACGCAGAGGTGTGGAAGAAGTGCCGCGTGATCCGTGAGCAGAGGTAGGGCGTGACCGCCGGGCGCGCCCACTTGTCGCCAGCGGCGTGAGGTGTGGAAGAAGCGCATGCTGATGAACTCCGACGGTCTTCACCCCAAAGCCGTCGGAGTAAAGGCTTTAGCCGATCTTCTCACCGCAACAGAAAAGCGCATGCTGAAGATGAAACCCAATCAGGGCCTGGCGCTTGCAAAGCGCCGCCACGGTGGAGCTGACAGGCCCGCTCATTCCGCCGACTTGGCGGATTGCAGATCCTGCGCCGGGAACATCACGCCGAATGTGGTGCGCTGGCCGTTGAGCGACATCCCGAGTTGCTGCAGGATCTGTGCAAGCGCGGCTTGGTTATCCTGCGTGAGGAGGGTATCCGCAATGACCACGGTGCCGAGTTTCGAATCAGGCCCGAGCAATTGGATCGCCTCATTGAACTCCGGCCCGGGAAAGCGAATGCCTTCGGAAGCCGGCTGCGCGATGCCCATGCGCTCCGCATAGTAAAGCGCGGTAGGGTTCCAATCGTGGCCGACTATCAGGAGCGTGCGCCCGGGTGGAATGACCTCCTGCACCGGCTTGGTCCATGCCTCGGTGATTTGCTCGCGTTTGGGAAGTGCGGTGAGAATGGGCAGGAAGCGCTGGAACCATGCAGTGAAACCGGAAATGGAGATCACCGCTGCGAGCGCGAGTGAGGTGATCTGCGGCCAGGATTTTTGGGGCCGGAATTCGGAGATGCCGGCGAGTGCCGTGCCGACCGCAAGCAGCAGCCAGATGCCATTGGCGCTCCAGTAATAACTGTGTTCATAGTAGAGATTGGTGAAAACCAGCGGCCCGGCGGCGAAGCCGGCCAGAAACACCAGCATCAGCGGAATGCGCCGCGGAGCAGCGATGCCTCCGGCCAACAGAACGAGCGGGATCAGGAACGGACCGATCAACGGAAACGGAACTAACAACTGGTCGGTGATGTGGCGCCAGATGACCTGCCAGATCGCGGGGTCGAGTTTCTGTTCCCAGCTGCCGTAGTTCCATTTGGCTTGATGCGGCGAACTGGCGAGCAGGATCTTACGGGCGAAGGGATTGGCGGATTTGATAGAATCTCCATAATTCAGCCACAGCTTGCCGACGATGAATGGCAGCAGCAGGCAGAGTGAGGCGGCGGCCAGAATGACCGCGCCACGTGGCCCGGGCGTCCCGCCCGGTGCCCCTTCCTCCGGCAGTGCGAACAGTGCCCGCCACTGCGGCCAGCCATCGCGGAAGACCAGCAAGAGTCCGCCGGCTCCCGCCGCGACCGCCCAGGTGGTGGCTTTGCACAGGATGGCCAGCACGCCGAAAAGCAGCCCGGCCACCAGCCATGGCACGTTTTTCGTTTCATGCCCGCGCACCACGCAGGCAACCATCGACAGGGCGAAAAACACGCCGGTGCTTTCGATCAAAAACGCGTTGGACCAGAACAGATAGAGTGGACTGGATAGTAGCAGGGCGAGCGTGAGCAGGATCTGCGACCGTTCAAAGCGCAGCGACCGCAGCAGGATCCACACCGGGGCCATGCAGGCCAGCCACAGCAGCACGGAAACCAGCTTGCCGCTGGGATCGAGCGCCATGCCGCTGAGATTGTGCCAGCGCGCGACCAGCCATTGATAGACCGGCAGCTCCATCGGGATGCGCCACGGCTTGCCGAGCACCGGCGTGATGTAGTCGGCAAACATCGTGGCATCCTTGGCCATGTAGTAAGTGGAAATGGCCGTCTGCGTCTGGCGGAACGAATGCGGGCCAAGCAGGGGTTTGCCGAGGTGGACGGTCATCGCCCAACAGGCGATCACGAGTGCCAGCAGGAACAACACGCGCGGCGGCCAAGTGGATAAAAGCGGGGATTTCATTCCTTTTCCCTCCGGTAATCCCCGCGCGAAAAGTATTTCTCCAGCCAGACGTAGAGGCAGATGAAGAGGTAGCGGGAGCCCATTTCACGGATTTTAAGTTTGGCCGCGCCGTGGCGGCGGTTGCGCCAGGTGATGGGGATCACGTTGAACGAGTAGCCGCGCACGATGGCCTTGAGCGGCAGCTCGACGGTGATGTTGAAATGCGGTGAGAGGATCGGGCGGATGCCGTCGATGACGGTGCGGCGGTAGGCTTTGAAGGCGTTGGTGGTGTCGTTGAGGCCGTGGCGGAAGAGCAGACGGATGAAAAAGTTGGCCGCGCGGTTGAGCGCGTATTTGAGCGGCGGGTAATCGATCACGCCGCCGCCCTTGACGAAGCGGCTGCCGAAGACGCAGTCGTGGCCTTGGTTGAGTTTTTCCCAGTAAAGGACCACGTCGCGGCAGTCGTCGGATTCATCGGCCATCATGATGACTACGGCGTCGCCGGTCATGGCATCGAGGCCGTAGGTGATGGCGCGCCCGAAGCCGTGCGGCCCGGGGTTTTGCACCGGTCGCAACGCGGGGATTTTTTCCTTCACCTCTTGCAGGATGGACCAGGTGGAGTCCGTGGAGCCATCATCGACCACCACGATTTCATGCGGCACGCCGCGCAGTCGCAGTTCGAGGTCGAGGTGTTCCACGGTGGAGGCGATGCAGCCTTCCTCGTCCCGTGCGGGAATGACGATGGAGAGGAGCTGGAGCGGCGCGGCCACAGGCGGAGTGAAGCGGTGAAATCGGGGAAACGGAAGGCGCTATTTTTAACCCGCCACGAGATCGAGCCACTGCGGGTTGGCCTCGGCGTGGCGGGCGATTTCTTCGAGAGTTTCGGCGACAGGGGTTTGTGGCTGCCAGTGGAAGGATTCCGCGGCGCGGGCCGGATTGAGGACGAGCCATGCGATATCGAATGGGCGCATTTGCGGCTGGTTTTCCTTGATGACTGGGCTGGGTAGGCTGGAGAAACGCCGCTCGCACCAGTCGGAGAGTTCGCTCAACGACATCGAGTTGGCCGCGCCGCCGGAGAGGTGGTGGATGCGCGGGCCGGGGCGTGATGGTTCGTCCATCTGGCGCAGCAAGACGCTGCAGAGATCGCGCGGGTGGAGGCAATCGCGGACTTGTTTGCCGTTGCCGCCGAAGCCGATGTAGCGCAGCGGCCGGCCGGCTTTCCATGAATGAATCCAGTAGGAAAAGATCCCCTGGTCCGCCTTGCCGAACTGCCCGGCCCCGGCGAGCACGCCGCAGCGGTTGATCCAGATGGGAAAACCAAAAGCCGCGCCATATTCGAGCGTGAGCAACTCCGAGCACAACTTGCTGCTGCCATAGAGGCTGAGCGGCGGGGTGGTCGGGAAATTTTCCGTGATCCCCTGCGCGGAACAGGTCGCTTCACGGGCCGCAACTTCGAAACGCGTGGCCTGTTCCTCTAACGGCAAGGCGGCCAGCTCCGCGATCGAATAGACGCGGCTGGTGCTCAGAAGGATGAAGCCGGCATTCCATGACTTGCAGAGTTCTAACAAATTCACCGTGCCATAGAGATTGTGTTCCATCACGCCGAGGCTGCTGGAGGTTCCATCCACGCCGGCGAGCACGCTGGGATTGGCGGCGCAGTCGAGGATGAAGTCGGCGGGCGGCAGCGTGGCGAGCACTGCTGCGTCCCGCAGATCACCGATGCGCACGTCCATGCCGAGTTTGCGCAGCGGCTCGACGTTGGTCTCGCTACCCTTGCGACTGAGGTTGTCGATGCCGGTGATGTGGAGGCCGGGCCGGTGCTCCAACAGGGTCCGCGCCAGGACGCTGCCTGCAAAGCCGCAGATGCCGGTGATGAGGAGTTTCATGGATTTTGCAGGCGGCCGCGCCAGGACTCGACGATCTGCCGGATCGTTTCGGTGAGGGAAATGGTGATGTCCCACTGTGGGAAATGCGCGCGCATCTTGCGCAGGTCGCTGTAATAGCAGATGTGGTCGCCGATGCGGTGAGTCTCGTGATAGGTGAACTTCTGCGCCTTTCCGGAGAAGGATCCGGCGATTTGGAACGCTTCGAGAATCGAGCAGGAATTGTCCTTGCCGCCACCGATGTTATAAACTTCCGCGACACGTGGTGCCTTGACGAATTCCCAGATGAAGCGGGCGACGTCCTCGCTGTGGATGTTGTCGCGCACCTGCTTGCCCTTGTAACCGTGGATCTGGTATTCGCGGCCCTCGAGATTGCATTTCACAAGATAACTCAAGAACCCGTGGAGTTCGACGCCCGAGTGGTTCGGCCCGGTGAGGCAGCCGCCGCGCAAGGCGCAGGTGGGCATGCCGAAATAGCGGCCGTATTCCTGCACCATGATGTCTCCCGCCAGCTTGGAGGCGCCGAACAGCGAGTGCTTGCTCTGGTCGATGGGGAAATCCTCGGCAATCCCGTGGGCGAATGCCGGATCCGCATAGTCCCAGCGCGTTTCCTCCTCGCGCAGCGCGATGGTGTTGGGGCGGTCGCCATAGACCTTGTTGGTGGAGAGATGGACGAAGGGTGATTCCGGGCAGGTGCGGCGCGTGGCTTCCAGCAGGTTGAGGGTGCCTGCGGCGTTGGTGTCGAAATCGTCGAAAGGCATGCTGGCGGCGAGGTCGTGCGACGGCTGGGCCGCGGCGTGCACGATGGCATCGGGCCGCAAGGTCTGTATCAATTCAAGCACCGCAGAGCGGTCGCGGATGTCCACATCGTGGTGGGTGTATTGCTGCAACTCGCCGCGCAGCTTTTCACGGTTCCACAACGTGTCCCCCTGAGGACCGAAGAACACCGCCCGCTGGTTGTTGTCCAAGCCGTGGACGGCAGCCCCCTGCCGGTGGAAAAACCGGCAGACTTCCGATCCGATCAATCCCGCAGAGCCGGTGACGAGAACTTTCATCTGCGGCAGAGCTTATGGGATCCTTGCCGCAGGTGAAGATCAAACTTGCGGCAAATCCAAACCCACCGTGCTCACCAATCGGTGGTGATGCCAATTCGCCTGATACAGTTATCTATAATTGGGGTTCCACCAACCGTTGTTTTCCTCGGGACCAAACCAGCCGAGGTCATGGCTTTCCGGATCCCCACCATGCGGGTTGCTGCTGCCGTGTGATGAGTTTCGCGCTTCGGCCGTGACGCTACCGTCGCACCAGGCGACCAGTGCCTTGCCATTGGCGCGGAAATGCACGCTCGGCGATGGGCGGCCGCCGCTCGGCCCATCGCCGTAATCCCAAAATGGCGGCTCGCAGTAAGGATACTCCTGCAGGCCTCCCTGGCGGGCGTATGCAGTGGTGGCGAACATCACCGTGCGTCCGGGATTGGCGACATTGGCCGGACGCTGGGATAGGCGCAGATAGGACGTCTTATCGAAAGGAGCGCCCGGCAGGCCGCCGATGTAGGCTGCGTTGTAACCGTAGCCACCGGTGCCGTTCTCAAAGCTCGCGGATCCTTCCGCCATGGCCCTGAACAATGGGCAGACTGTCACTTGTCGGCTCTTGCCAAGGTAAGGAGAAAGAAAGCCATTGGTGGGATCGAAACGCGATCCGGTAGAACTCCGCGCACCATGCCAGCGGCGGTTGTTGAAACGGTCGTCGGCCGGGCAATAGACACCGTGGTCGGTGAGATACGTCGTGTTGGCGATGGCCAGGTTGCGCAGGTTGGTCGCGCTCTCCGCGATGCGCGCCGTGGTAATCATCCGTCGCGC
>CAXNHR010000112.1:0-7696 GCA_964202135.1 Luteolibacter sp.
TCCACAGAACTTTGCAGCTTTTGAGCGTTCATCCGTTCGAAAAAGTCACTCTAAATGAGCTACTTATGGAAACTGACCACAGAACTTTCATCAACTCTGATCCTAACCAATTGAATTTGTTTTAGTTACAACCGGACACTTGTGATCCGGAACAATAACAACTGGAACTACCGGCCCAACTACTGGGGCAGCCGCCCGTGGTGGGTCAGCAGCCGCCATCACCACTGGCACCACGGCTCCTGGTGCCACGGTTGGGGCCGCGGCAACCGCCGGAGCTTTGCCCATGGCTTTTTCTGGGGCGTGACGGCCTGGAGCATGGGCAACTGGATCTTCAATTCCGGCTACCAGAATTTCCACAACCCCTTCCCCGCGCCTCCCGTGATCAACAGCGCGGGAACCACCATCATCAACTACACGAGACCCATCACCGTGGTCGCCGCCGAGTTTCCACCGGGCGACGAAGCGAGCGAACTGGCCGCCTCCCAGAAGGCTGAAAGCTTCATGGAGGAGGCTCTAGCAGTCTTCAGGAAGGGCGACTTCGCAGCCGCTCTAACCGCCGTGGACAGTGCCATCTCCGTAGTCCCCGGCGATCCCGTGATGCATGAATTCCGCGCCCTGGTTTTCTTCGCGATGGGCCGCTTCAACGATGCCGCAGGGGTGCTCAACCCGATCCTCGCATCCGGTCCCGGCTGGGACTGGACCACCATGACCGGGCTCTTCGAATCACAGGAGGATTATGTCAACCTGCTGCGCAAACTCGAAGAACACCACAGGACCAACCCGGATTCCGCCGCAGCCAACTTCCTGCTCGGATATCATTACATGGTGCTCGGCCACCTTGAACAAGCGCTCGAACTCTTCGAGCGCTCCGCCAAACTCGAACCCACCGACACCGTCTCCGCCGGCCTGCGCGACCTGCTCCGCGATTCCATCAACTCCGAAGTGGAAGAGGAAGCGGAGAACGCACCGCCGCCCACACCCGTGGATCCCGACAAGCTGGTCGGCACTTGGGTCAGCGAGGCCCCGGACGACGGCACCATCACCCTGGTGATGACCGAGGAAGGCGACTTCACCTGGAGTTTCGACAAAACCGGCAACAACGGCAAACTGACCGGAGAGTACGGCATCTATGATTCGAACCTGCTGGTGCTCATCTCCGAGGATTCGCAGATGGCCGCAGAGGTCACCTTTGCGGAGGATTCCAAACTCAGTTTCGTGCTTGCTGGAGGCCCGCGCGGCGATCCGGGACTCACTTTCGTCCGCAAGCCGTGAGTTATTCCTCATCAACTGCACAAGCCGGAGCACCCGCACCCAACACTGATCCATGACGCACCCCCCGGAGCCCTCGGGAACCGGCCCGCACCGGCAGCACCTTCAGATGCGGGCCATGCTGGTCGGCGAGCGGCTGGACCACCGCCTGCTGGAACGCGCACCCGACGGCACGGTCGATCCGGTCCAACTGGCGCTGCCCGGCGGGCCGGTCGTTTTCGCCTTTCGCTGGGGCGCGGTCGTTTTCGTCGGAGCCACCCATGAACAGGTTCGGCAGGTGTTGGCCAATCTGCTGCCGCTGGTCAGCCACCCACACGCGGTGCCGATCGAGGAGTCCGCCGGAATCATGATCGGCGCTGCCGAGGACGGGGTGGATTCAAGCGGCCTGATCCAGCTCACCAATGACTCAGTTCCCAGACTGGCGGTGGTGGCGGACACCCTGGCAAAGAGCGCGGCGCTGGCCTATCAGGAAGCGGCCCTGTCGGAAACCCTGGATGCAATGGAACCTGTGGTCACCCGCCTTCGCTCCCACGGCCGCCTGGCCGCTTCATCTTTCGGTCTGAGGCGCGCCATCGGTGCCGCCCTGCAGTCGCGCAGCCATGCAACCGCAAGGGTGCAGGTGGAGGACAAACCCGACCTGCTATGGGACCACCCCGGGCTGGAGCGGCTTCACGCAAGGCTCTGTGATGAGTATGAACTCCTCGAACGCCATGCCACACTCGACCGCAAGCTCACGCTGATCGGTGAATCCACCGGCACCTTGATTTCTCTCATCGATGCGCGCCGCAGCCGGACATTGGAAATCGCCGTCGTGGCCCTGATCGCCATGGAACTGCTCGCCGCCATCTATGAGCTCTTCTACAAATGAACCACCGCCCGCGCATCATCCACACCACCGAAAATCATTACAGCGAACCGGTTCGTTTCGGGGGTGCGCCGCGTCCTGATGCGGTCGCGGGAAGACCACGAAATATCAGTTTACGGCTCCGTCCGGCGGAATGACCGCCGCGACGTCCTTGTCGGCGAGCCAGCCTTGAAGGTCGGTGCCGGGAATCTCGATGAAGCGGAAATCACCGCTTTTTTCGCCAAGCCGCACGATTCGCCCCGGGCCCGGCGTGGCTACCGATTCCGCGGTTTCGAAAGGTGACAAGCGCAGCACCGCATCCGCGGATAGAATCACACCCCGCGCCGCTTCATCGCGGCGTAGGTAGAGTGCGACCGAGCCGGCGAGGATCATCAATGTCGAGAGCGCGGCGGAAGTGGCTGTCACACGCGTCATCCAGCCGCGCTTGATCCTTGCCACACCACACAGCAGGCCCAGCACGCCTAACAGCATCGCGCCAGCGGCCACCAGCCACGACCATTCGTCGCGACTCAGGAACTGCAGAGCCGCAGCCACCCGCGGATGCAGTCCGGGCTCCTCGTCGAAGGCCGCCGCGTTCTTGCGCGCCATCGCCAGGTTGGCCCGCAGGTCTGGATCGCGGGGAGTGAGCAACCTCGCCCGTTCGTAGGCGAGAATCGCGGGACCATGGTCGCCCATGCGCAGATGGCTGTTGCCCAGATTGTAATACACCGCCGCGCGCGGACCATGCTCCCCGAGAATCTTTTCATACGCGGCCGCCGCAGCGGCAAAGTCACCGGTTTCGAACAATGCGTTGGCCCGCTCGAACTCCCCGCGCCCCACGGCCAACGCCGGTGCAGCCGCGCCGCACAGGCAGGCCAGACAGATGATAAAAAGCCGTCTCATATCAATGCGCCTCCTTGTTGAGAAATTGGAATGCCTCCTCTAACAAACCCTGCCAGCGGGGAAGAACCTGGCCGCCGGGCGTGGGATGGTATTCGTGGTGGTCCGCCTCGCGGAAGAACTCTGCCACCGGCGAGTCCCCGGGCAGGCGGGCCTCGATTTCCGCCAGGGTGATCGCCCGCGCAGGTTGGTTCCACCGCATGCCGAGTCGTTGCTGAATGGCCAGCCGCGCGGCGGCAAAAAACCCTGCGGCATCACCCGCCCCGGCACATTGGCGGGCGGTTTGTAGCGCCTCACGGCACATGCGCTCCACCTTCGCCGCCGCGATCCGTCGTGGATCATTGCGGCGGGCGCGCAGCACCGCCATCACCCCGCCGAGCGCCGCCAAAAAGACCGCCGTTCCTAACAGCAAAACAAATGCAGGCCTTGAAACCAGGGGGACGAGCGAGCCGGGCTTCGTCCATTGCACATGCTGTCCCACCGACTGGCCTGGCGGTTTGGCGGGCTCGGCAACCAGGGGATCCGCCTCGGGCGCGTCCTCCGCCACGTCTTCGCCACTCACCTGGATGCTCTTCACCGGGCTGGCGATGGTTTGATACTCCGCTTTGTCCGGATTGAAAAAACTGAATGCCAGCGAGACCTCCTGGCCGCCTCCCTTGCGCGGCACGACATTGAACCGGAATGTTTTACTGCCGGAAAACGACGCTTCATCACCCGGCGTGAACTCACCCTTGCCCGGGTAGGTTCTCCACCCATCCCCCGGAACCATCTCCGGCGCGTCCATCAACGCGAAGTTTCCCGAACCCGCGATACGCGCGCCGATCTGCCGGGGTTCACCGGTCACCCATTCTTCCGGAATCTCCACCTGGTCGAATTGAAAATTCCCGACCGCTCCGGAAAACCCAGCCGGACGCCCGTCCGTCGGCAGCGAACGCACTTCGATCTGCTGGTCATCCGACTTCAATGTGACATCCTTTTGGATCATCGGCGCGTTGATATCATCGAATATGCGGTCGAAAAACGGATCGCCGAAGGCTCCGCCCCGTGGCCTGCGCGGCGCGGTGGTGTCGCGCACCGCAACCACGGCATCCAGCGACAGCGAAGCGGGATGCTTGCCCACCTTCGTGGCGGACATGCCACCATACCAGGTGACCACGGTATATCTCTTGCCGTCCCTGATCTCCGTGCTCTGCTGCGGGCGGTCGTTCACATTGTGCAGGGTGAATGCCTTGCTTTCCGGCTTGATGCCGCTGCGCAGTTGCGCGCGCGAATTCTCCGGTAACCACGCCCGGATCCTCACCGGAGCGATCTCACCCACATAGGCATGCTTGCGGTCGTTTGCGGCGAGCTCGACCGTGAGAAATCCGAAACGTTTCTCGTCCCCTTCCTCCGTTGTGGACTCATCTTCTGCGGTGCCGGGTGGCTGTGGTGGAATCCCGGCCGGTGGTTGCGCAGCTCCGGCATCGAGAACCTTCAGCTTCAGAGGCTCCGTGAGCAACTCCGCACCATTCACCACCACGCGGATCGCTGGAATTTCGTAGTCACCTGGAACATTCGATCCGACAACATAGTTATACGTCACGGATACCGTGGTGCGACCGTTGACCATGCGCATCTCGTGACTCTGCCCGCGTGGATTGACAATGAGGTTCTCCACCTCCGGGACCACCGGTTGCGCAGCACGGGCACCCGAGACGCGCAGTGTGAGCACCGCACCGTTGCCGGCCGGAACCGAATCGCGGTCCAACTCCGCCATCACTTCCGCGCCGCTCACCGAGGCACACGAATAGATCACGATCCACAGCGCGACTGCCCAAAAGGTAAGCAGTCCGCGGGCCATTCCCTTTTGTTGAGATACGATTACCATGTCTTGCCCTTGGTTGTGTTGTCGGTCTTGCCGGTCCGACGGGGAATCGGGATCACCATGCGTTCATCATCTCGGAGCGACTCGATCAATTGAAGCGCTTCCTCAGGTGTCATTTGCTCATTCCTCTCCTGTTTCTTTTCCGCACCCGCAGCTTTTCCCTCGCCCTCAGGTTTTTCTTTTCCAGATTTGTCATCGCTCGCCTTGGAACCAGCGGATTCCTCCGGCTTTCCATTTTCTTCCTTCGGCTCCTTACCTTCTTCGGAAGGCTTGGAATCCGCTTCGCTTTTGTCTTCCTTCTTATCGCCGGACTTTCCCTCGTCCTCTGGCTTTTTCTCGGATGGCTTTGGCTCATCCTTCGATTCCTCGCCCTTATCTTTCTGTTCCTCGCCAGGCTCCTTGCCGTCCTCTGAATCCTTTTGCTGATCCTTTGGATCCTGCTTGTCCTCCTGCTTGTCCTGATTCTCCCCCTGCTTGTCGTCTTTCTTGTCCTCCTTCTTTTCGTCCTGCTTATCTTCCTTCTTGTCGTCCTTTTTATCCTCTTTCTTGTCGTCCTTTTTATCCTCTTTCTTGTCGTCCTTCTTGTCCTCTTTTTGTTCCTGCTGCTTCTTCAGTTCCTCCAACTTTCGCATCACGAACTCTTTGTTGAAGAGCGCATCTGCGTCGTCTGGATCCAGTGCAAGAGAATCCTCATAGGCTTTGATCGCCTCCTCCCACGACTTGATGGTTGTTTGCGGCTCTTTTTCCAATGTCTTCTGCCCCGTCCGATACAAGGTGCCTCCCAAGTTATAGTAGGACTGTTGTTGGAGTTTCAAATCGCGGGTCTTCAGCGATGCGCGGAGCGTATCGCTCGCCGTGGCGAAATCCCCGCCGAGATAGGCCTGCGTTCCCTGATTGTAGATCTTCCGAGGGTCCGCTTCGTCCGCACGGGCATCGCTGGCCGAGGAAATGGCAAACACTCCCGTCAGAATCGCCGCGAACTTGGGCAGCGCGCGGGCTTTACCCGCTTTGCGGCGGTCGCTCGTGAAAAACTCCAAAAGAAGCAAGAGTATGGCCAGACCCAGCGGCCACTCGAAGCGTTCGAGTGGTATCCGCTCCATCCGTTGCTCCAACTCGCTTTTGGGCACCAGCCGCAGGCGCTCCTGATAGATCGTGTTGAGTCCCTCCGCCCCACGCCCCAACGAAACATGGATGCCGCCGGTAACCTCGGCGATTTTTTTCAAAGTCGATTCATCCAACGAAGTCCGGACCACCTTGCCCTCCGCATCGCGGAGTTCTTCCACTCGGCCATTCCGTCGCTTCACGGGTATGGTTGCTCCCTCGGAACTCCCCACACCGACGGTGTGAATCGTCATGCCTTTCCCCGCTGCGGCCTTTGCCACATCCACCACCGACCCTTCCAGATCCTCGCCGTCCGTGATCAGGACCAAAACCTGGTGGTTGTTTCCCTGCTCGTCAAACAAGCGGCCCGCCTCCTCGATCGCGCTGGCAATGTTCGTCCCTTGGCGCGGGATGATATCGGTATCCAACGCGGCGAGCGATTCGTGAAACGCATCGTAGTCGAGCGTGAGCGGGCACAGAGCGAAGGCGCTGCCAGCGAAAGGAATGAGCCCGACGCGGTCGCCCTCCAGACGATCCACGAAATCGAGGATTCCGAGACGCGCGCGTTCCAAGCGATTGGGCGAAAGATCCTCCGCCAGCATGCTTTGCGAGGTGTCCACGGCAAACAGGATGTCGATGCCCCGACGTTTCACCTCGTTCCATTCGTAGCCCTTCTGCGGGCGGGCGATGGCGACAAAAATCAACCACACGGCAAGCAGCCACAGGACGCGCTTGAAGATCCGCAACCGCTGGGAAACCCCGGCGGTAAGCCGCTCGCGGAAGCGCGGATGAACCAGCTTCGCCAGATCCGCCTCGCGTCTGCGGTCGAAGCGGATGAACACCACGACCATGCCCGCGCAGACCAGCAGGCCGGCGAAGATCCACAACGGATGGGCAAATTGCAGGGTGGAGTCGTCCATGATGATGCGGTCTCAGGGCAGCCGCCTGAGGCGGGTTTGGGTGAGAATGGTTTCCAACAAAAGAAGTCCCAATCCGGGAACGAGGAACCAAAGAAACAATTCATTATACAGCTGAAACTGCTTCATCTTGCGGGTGGTGGTTTCCAGTTGATTGATCGATTCGTAAATCCTCTCCAGCGAGTCCGTATCGGTCGCCCGGAACGATTGGCCACCGGTGGCGGCGGCCACTTCGCGGAGCATTTCCTCGTCGATCTCCACCTTCATCATCTGCATGTGCGTGCGACCGAACATGTCCTTGACCGGAACCGGGGCCTCGCCGCGCGTGCCGACACCGATGGTATAGACCCGGATGCCCAGCGCCTTGGCCGCCTCGGCTGCGGTGAGCGGATTGACGGCTCCGGCGTTGTTCACGCCGTCGGTGAGCAGAATGATGATTCGTGATTTGGCTTCCGACTTGCGCAGGTAGCCCACCGCCGAGGCCAGCGCGGAGCCGATCGCGGTGCCGTCCTCGACCTGACCCATCTGCAAATCGCGAAGGCGGTCGCCCAGCCAGGTGTGATCCGATGTCAACGGGCTCACCAGATACGGACGCCCCGCGAAGCCGACCATACCGAGCCGGTCGTTGGGCCGCGCGGAGATGAATTTGGCAACCACCTCCTTGACCATCTCAAGCCGGTTGACCGGTTGGCCGCGGAGTTTGAAATCGTGTGCTTCCATCGAGCCCGAGACATCGATGGCCAGCACGATATCAATGCCGCTGGCCTCGATTTCGGACGAGCCTTTGCCATGACGCGGGCG
>CAXNHR010000113.1:0-7403 GCA_964202135.1 Luteolibacter sp.
GACAACCTGCTGCAGGTGGATCCACTGGGCCGCACGAATTTCATCAGCGGACATGGCAGCTACAACGGTGTCAAATTCGGAGCCATGTATGATATCCCGCTCGGGCCGGTGCAAACCTTCGCCGCGCTCAACGGCGCGAATCCGGGCGGAGCATCGGCTTTCCTGCCGCGCTTCGCCCGGCCGATCGGCCACTCGTGGGCACACCCGCTTTTACCGTCCGACAAGCTGCGCCACACCATGGGCGGCGCGGACTACCTGGATCATTCTTTCCTGGGCAACCTCGCGTTTTACGACGGGTTTTACTTCTCAGGGCTTGCGGAACAAGGCGGGCGGGACTTCGGCCATGACGGGCCTCGGGGCGGCACCGTTGCGCAACGCCCGCATCAGCCGTTTCCGGCTGCCCACATCTTCATCTGCGGCGGCTGGAGCCGAGGCGGAGGATGCCTACTGGCTCGGGCCGCGCGAGTATCCGGAGGCCGAGCTGCGGATTTTGGCGCGCAACATCGTCAAGCAGGTGCGCGCCCGCGGGCCATTCCTTTCGCTGGCGGATTTCGTTAACCGCCAGCTCGGCAGCGGACCGGCGGCACAGCGCGGAGCCTTGCAGCAGGCGATCGATGATTCGAACCTCAACGCCGCGCCCGCTGCGGACGCCAACGCCGGATATGATATCACAAGTAGCCAGGTGGGTGGCCACAACCATGCCAATCCCGAAGCCGGAGGGGGCCGAGTTATCAGGGCGCGCCGGGATTCCTGAGCCAGGAGGACCTGCTCGGCGTGCTCGGCAATGCCGCCACCGCGCGCTCCGACACTCTCACCATCCGCGGCTACGGCGAAGCGCGCGATCCCACCGGCACCAAGGTGCTTTCCCGCGCCACCTGCGAGGCGGTGGCGCAGCGTTTCCCCGAGTGGATCAATCCGAAGGATCCCGCAGCAACCTCACCGCCATCCTCGCAGGCCAACCAGTCGTTTGGTCGCAGGTTTTCCATCATTTCATTCCGCTGGCTTGCGGCCGATGAGATATGAATTTCATGCCAGCCATGCGTTTGTTGTTTCTAATGTTTTGTTTGTTTCCGCCGTTTCCTGCTGCGGCGGGTGACGATGCGTCGAAAATAAGCTGCCGTTTCCTGCGGCTGGATGCCAACGGTGCGGATCCCGAACTGATGCATGTGGCCAAGGATGGCGCGCAGGTGGCTTGCACACCGGCTTTCCGCGGCGGTGATTTTGCCCGCGCAGGACGGCGTGCTGGAGTTCCGCATGGCGGATGGCGGTCTGCCCGCCGCAAGCGCGCGGCTGCCCGGCCCGCTCAAGAGCGCCATTCTCATTTTTGTTCCCGCTGCGGATGCGCAAGGCGCACTGCCATGGAAAGTCGTTGTGATCGATGACTCCGAACGGAATTTTCCTCTGGGCGGGACGATTGTGGCGAATTTCCACAACGGCGAGATCCGCGTCGCGATCGGCGAAGGCCGCGCCACGCTGGAACCCGGCGGCATGCGCGCGTTTCCGCTGCCGGAGCGGCGCGATGATTTCAGAATGGCCCCGGTGGTGGTCCAGTTCGAGCAGGACGGAGAATGGCGCACCGCCAGCGAAAGCATGCTGCGCTTCCTGCCGTCCATCCGATATCTGATCTTCGCCTACGTGGATCCGGTTTCCAAACGGCCGCGCATCAGCACCTATCAGGATTTCACGCCGCAGGCACCGGCCAAGGTGGCACCTTGAAAACGACGCGCGGCCCTGCGGATTACGCGCTCTTGAATCAAGGGTGGATTGCCGGGACGGTGTCGCTTAGCATTCGCCTGCCGATGCCCAAAAGCACCCCGCCGGAAACCAACCGCCGCCGCAAGCCCGCGCCCGCCGCCCAATCGCGCGGGCCTGGGGCGGTGTCGTTGCTGTTTTTCTTGCCGTTTCATCTGTTCAACCTGCTGACGCGTTCGTTCGGTTTGCTGGCCAGGTTTTTCATTCGCTTGCTGGCATATCCGGTCGTCGCCGGGCTCTACGGGCTGTTGCTTTTCGCGCTGGTCTATGGGTTTCGCGCCCAACGTTATGATCTGGCGCGCATCCACGAGATGCCGGAGCGCTCGATCATCCGCGACCGCCTGGGCGAGGAAATCGGCCGCATCCATGGCGAGAAGCGCTCGGTGGTGCCGCTGCGCCAGGTTTCGGAAAATTTCCGCAAGGCCATTCTCGCCCGCGAGGACGAGCGCTTTTATTCGCACGGTGCCGTTGACCCCATCGGCATCGTGCGCGCCATGTTCAAGAACATCCAGGGCAAGCGCGAGGGCGCATCCACCATCACCCAGCAGCTCGCGTCCGACATCTTCCAGCTCAAGCGCGGCGAGAAACGCGGCGACCTCCTACGACAACTTGACCGCAAGTTTCTCGAAATCTCCATCGCCATGCGCCTCGAGAGCACCTTGGAAAAAGACGAGATCCTCGAAGCCTACATCAACCAGATCAACTGGGGCCGCCAGATCAAGGGCATCGGCGAGGCCTCGCGCATTTACTTCGAGAAGCACCCGTCCGAGCTCACGCTTTCGCAGTCCGCCCTGCTCGCCGGCATCGTCCGCGGGCCGGATTCCTTCAATCCCTTCAAATCGATGGACGCCGCCACCCGCGAGCGCAACACCACGCTTGAGCGCATGGTCAATGCCCAGGCCATCACCCGTGACGAGGCGAATGCCGCCAAGCTCGAGCCCATCGAAGTGCGCCCGCGGATCCGGCGTGCCGCCCGTGAGTCCTTCGCCATGGACCTGATCCGCCGCGATTTGGAAATCATTCTCGAAAAACAGGACATCGAGCTCGGCGGACTGGAAATCATCACCACCATCGACCTGCGCATCCAACAAAAGGGCGAGGAGGCGCTCGACAAGAAACTCAGCGAAGTGGAGCGGCTTTCCGGCTACGCCCACCCTACCCGCGCGGCATGGCAGCGCCTGCCGGAAGACGCGCGCAAGGAGCCCGGCTACATCCAGGGCGGCGCCGTCGTCATCGAAAACCGCACCGGCGCCGTGCTCGCCGTCGTCGGCGGCCGCGATGCCAACGAATCGCGCTTCAACCGCGCCAAGGACGCCAAGCGCCAGCTCGGTTCCATCTTCAAACCATTTGTTTATCTATCAGCGTTCGACAAGGACCTGCGCCCGGACACCCTGATCAGTGACGGCCCAATCCAGCCGGGTGAAATCAAAGGCGGCGGCACATGGCGGCCGAGAAACTCGGATGGCAAATACGGCGGCATGATGCCCGCCTCCTACGGGTTGATCCGCTCGCGCAACACGATGTCGGTCAGAGTGGGCGATCACGCCGGCATTCCGCGCGTGGCCGAAGTCGCCGCCATGGCCGGGTTTTCCACGCCCATGCCGCTGAACCCCTCGTCATTTCTCGGTTCATGGGAGGCCTCGCCGTGGGAAGTGGCCACCGCCTACACCATCTTCCCCAACGATGGCGTGCGCTACCGGCCTTATCTGATTTCCGAAATCCGGGACGGAGATAACAACGTGCTCTACTCCACTCTGCCGCTCTCCTATCAGGCCGCTTCCGGCGGCTCGGCGTGGTCGGTCTCGCGCATCCTCAACGAAGTGGCCACCCGCGGCACCGCGGCTTCGGTGAAAAGGCTCGGTTTCGAAAAACCCTGCGGCGGCAAGACCGGCACCACCAATGACTTCAAGGACGCATGGTTCGCCGGATACACCTCCAGCCTCACTTGCGCGGTGTGGGTCGGCTTCGACACCCCGAAAAAAACCATCCACGGCGGCTTCGGTTCGGTACTCTCGCTGCCGGTGTGGGTGGACATCATGAAAACCGCCGACCGCCTCGGCTACAAGGCCGGCAATCTCCACACCAGGGTCAACCTCCTCAGCATGGACCTCTGCCGCCTCTCGGGCAAACGCGCCACCGCCGGCTGCGCGGATGCAGGCACCATGCATACCGATCAGGTCCCGTCCGACATCGCGCTGCCGGAAAACGATTTCTGCCCGATCCATCCGGCCCGTGCCCGGGCGGTGGGCGAGGTGCCCGCCGATGCGCCGCCGCGCGCCCTGCCGGTTCAGGAATCTCCGCCACGCGCCCTGCCTGTGGAATGAGATGACATATCTCCAATCCACAATCTTCAATCTACAATCTTTCATCCCCATCCATGTCCACCTGGCGTCCCATCAATCCCCAGCCGCTCTGGAAGCGTTGTCTTCCGGAGTGCCTGCACGGACCGGCGCGCATCGGTTTCCAGCTCGGCATCCTGGGGCTGGTGATTCTAACAGGAATCGCCTTCTTCTATTTCATGCTGGCGATGCGCTACGATCTCGATGAGGTCGCCAAGCTGCCGTCGGGCACCGTGTTTTACGACCGCAAGGGCGGGGAAATCGTGGTTCCGGGCGGATCCGGGCGGCGTCTGGTGGAGCGCGCGGACATTCCGGACTTTTTGGTGAAGGCCCTGCTGGCACGCGAGGACGCGCGCTTTTTCGAGCATCACGGCGTGGATTTCCGCGGCCTCGCCCGTGCCACTGTTAGAAACCTCAAGGACTGGGACTTCACCCAGGGCGCGTCCACGCTGAGCATGCAGCTCGCGCGCAACAGCTTTGAAATCCGTCAGAAATCCCTGCACCGCAAGTTTCTTGAAATCGCGCTCACCTTCCGGGTGGAATCGCGCTATTCAAAGGACGAGATTCTCACTCATTACCTCAACCGAATCTACTTCGGTGCGGGAGCTTATGGCATCGAGCAGGCGGCGCGCACCTACTTCGGCAGGCCAACACGTGATCTAACAGACGCTGAGTGCGCTTTGATCGCCGGCATTATCCGCGGGCCGCACATTTTCTCGCCGCTGCGCAAGCCGGAGGCCGCGCTCGAACAACGCCGCCAGACGCTCGACCGCATGGCGGCCATGGGTTTCATCACCAAGGAGCGCCGTGATGCCATCGATGCGCGGCCGCTCAAGCTCGCGGCCGACGAACCCACGGGCAATCAAACGACCTATGCGCTCAAAGCCATCGAGCGCGAGCTCGACCGCATTCTCGACGACAACCAACTCCCGCCCGGCGGGCTGCACGTGCACACGACCATCGATTTGTCCTGGCAACAGCGGCTTGAGACCGAGCTCAACCACGCGGTGGAAGCGCTGGAGAAGGAGGAAAACTGGCCGCATCCGGTGGCGGCGGATCATGTGCCCGGCACTGAGACCGCATACGTGCAATACGCGGCCATCACCACCGAGACCCGCAGCGGTGCGATCCTCGCATTGATCGGTGGCCGGAATTTCAACCACTCCAGTATGGACCGCACGTTTTCCACGCGTGATCTGGGCTCCGCCTTCGAGCCGTTTGTGGCGGCCGCCGCCTCGGAGCGCGGCAAGCTCGTGCTGCCCGGCAGGCCGGTGCAAACCGGCCGCCAGATCGGGCCGGCGGAAGTCGAGCGCCTTGCCAAGCGTTGCGGCATCCAGGGGCCGTTCGTGCAGAGTGAGGACCTGTTCCGCGGCGCGGTGGCGGCCACGCCGCGGCAGATGTCCATCGGCCTCGCCACTTTGGGAAACAAGGGCAAGCGCCCGAAACCCTACCTCATCCAGGAAATCCACGATGCCTCCGGTGCGGTGATTTACGCCGCCAAACCCCAGCTCACCCAGGCCCTCAGCCCCTCCGCCGCGCTCGATGCCACCAGCGTGCTGAGCCGCAAGAACAGCACCCGCACCTTCACCGGTGCCACGGGTTCCGGGCGCGACGCCTGGACCCTGCGCCTCGGTCCAAGCGGTGCCACCGCCATCTGGATCGGCCTCGACAAGCCCGCCGCGATCTCCCCGGAGCCGCGCCTCAAGTCGCTGTTGGACGAGTTCGTCAAACGCCTCGGCAACGGGTGATCGTTTCCTGACCCGTCTTTACTGTCAGACCGTTTCTGAAGGTTTCAGCGAGGGTGCTGGATATGACATCTTCTCCGATGATCAAGCGGTATTCGCGATTTCGTCTCGAAATCGTCGCGGGCAATGAGTTCGTTGCTCCAGCCTTCGTAGCGGAGGTTTGCCACCGGCGGATCGAAGCTCAGGAACCTGCTCGCCGTATCAGGCGTGATATCGGGCGCGTGCCGGCGGCCTACTCCACGAGCACCGGTGTGCCGACCTCCACGTTTTCAAAAAACTTCTCGGACATGTGGTGTGGCATGCGGATGCAGCCATGCGAGGCGGCATAACCGGGCAGATAGCCGGTGTGCATTCCGATGCCGCCGGAGAAGCGCATGAAGTTCGGCATCGGCGCCGGGTAATAGATCTCGTTGGGCTTTGGCTTGTCCACGCGGATGTCCACGTTGTCATTGGTGGTCATGCCGGTCTCCCTGTCCTTGAAGACTCCGTAGATCGAGGATTTGTGGTCCTTGCTCTTCTGGGTGATCTTGTATCGCCCTGGTGGGGTGGCGTAATCCTCGCTGCCACTCGAAATTTTCGATACGCCCACCAGCACGCCGCCTTTGTAGAAGAAGGCCTTCTGCTGCGGGCGATTGATCTTGATGAGTGAGCTTCCCTGTGCGCCGTCACCATCCCAGTAGGAGATGTCGTCCGGGATTGCTGGCGGGGGATGATGCGGGCCGTTGGAAACCTGGCGTTGCACCGGGCCCACGCCGGCCATGTAGCCGGACTGGGTGGGGCCGCTCGGCGCGCAGGCACTCAATGCCAGCAGCGGCAGCGCCGCGATCGTCCACAGGACAGGTGGTTTGAATGACTTGATCTTCATGAGCGGCGGAGCATGCATCAGAAATGCAGACGGGTCAATGGGTTAGATGGCACCCCAGAGTCAGGGGCCGGCGATGACCACGCGCTCGGCGGGGCGCAGGGTGACACCACCGCGCAGGCCGGAGGGGGACAAGGGATCGCCGGGTTTGACCAAACGCCAGGTGGCGTAGGTGGTCCGGCCGCCGGGCGGGGGCTCGCCTTTTTTCACCCATTCGGGCAGTTCGGCGGGTCCGTTGTTGCCGCGGAACTCGATGTCGAGCGGGTATTGCTTATCATCGCCGATCAGGCGGTTGAGCCAGAGGTTGGTCACGGCGATGGCGATCTCGTTGCGGCCGGGTTTCAGCGCGGCGGTGACATCGAGGATGTAAGGCGGTTTCCACAGCACGGGAAAGGCCTGGCCGTTGACGCTGACCTCGGCGACGTGATTGACGAGCACCAGATCCAGATGCCACTCGCGGTCAGGGGCGAGGCTGTCCTCGGGGAGTTCGATGGTTTTGCGGTAGGTGGCGGTGCCGGAAAAATGGCGCACGCCCTCATCGGGATGCTTGGTCCAGCAGCCGGGGACATCGATTTCGACTTTTTCCGGAGCGCCGCGGCCGGGCGGGAAATGCAGTGACCATGGCCCCTCGATGGGCAGCGGATCTGGAAGGCTGTTGGTGGAAACCTTGATCCCGGAACCATCGGCCTTGGTGAACTGGTAAAT
>CAXNHR010000114.1:0-7368 GCA_964202135.1 Luteolibacter sp.
GAGTTTGGAAGCGGGTCGGGATGTGGCGTTGCGGCAGATGCTGCGTTGGAAGGTTCGTTATTTCACGGATGGCGCTGCGATCGGCAGCCGGGCGTTTGTGGACGGCTTGTTCGAGCAATGCCGGGATCGCTTCGGGCCGAAACGCCAGAGCGGCGCACGCCGGCTGCGCGGCAAGGCGGCAGGGGCCTCGGGTGCGCCGGATCTGTTATGGTCTGCCCGGGACTTGCGGATGGGAATCGAATGAACAATGTCCTTGGATTTGTCTAACACAACGTTGTGTGACACACGAAACGTGAGCATGAATCTCATGCTTGCGATTTGGAAATCCCGCAGGATGAATGCTTTTCATCATGTAACCGGCTGATTAGATTTCCGCCCATGCATTCGATGACAGGATTCGGCCGGGGTTCCGCGACTTCGGAAACATGGCACGCCGCAGTCGAGATCAACTCGGTGAACCGCAAGCAGGCGGAAGTGGTCGTGCAGGCACCGCGCGAGTTGTCGGAACTCGACGGGCGGATCCGCAAGGTTGTGCTGGGCGTCGTTTCACGCGGGCGCATCCAGGTGTCCATCAACTTGGAACGCGGCCAGGGTGCGCTCGCGGCCATCCGGGTGGATATGCTGCTGGCGCAGGCATTTCACCATGCCTTTGTCGATCTCAGCCAGGCGGTTGGTCACGAGGTGACTCCCACCGCCGCGGATTATGTGCGCCAACCGGGTATCCTCAACACCGGTGCGGGTGAGATCGATGTGGAGGATGCGTGGCAAACCATCAAGCCAGCGCTCGATGAGGCGCTCGCCGCACTTGTCATGATGCGCGAAACCGAGGGCTCGCACCTCAAGCAGGACCTGCTGACGCGGCTAGATGCGCTTGCCGCTTTCGTCGCCAAAATCAACGCCGAAGCGCCCGCCCGGCCGATCCGCCAGCGCGAGCTTCTCACCAAGCGCCTGCGCGAGGCCGGGCTGGATCTCGACCCGGCCGACGAGCGTGTGGCCCGCGAACTCGCGCTCTTCGCCGACCGCTGCGATGTGAGCGAGGAACTCACCCGCCTCGATTCCCACTTCACGAAATTCCGCGAATACCTCGATGCCGCCGAACCACCGGGCCGCGCGCTGGATTTCCTCTGCCAGGAACTTTTCCGCGAGTTCAACACCATCGGCTCCAAAGCCAACGACGCCGGCATCGCCCAAACCATCGTCGAGGCCAAGACCGAGTTGGAGAAAATCCGCGAGCAGGTGCAGAACGTGGAGTGAGCCGATGATCCAAGCGCCCATCCGTTTCCTTGCCGCCGTGAAATGGCTGGTGGTGCTCATTCCCATGGCGATGGTGATCGGATCGGCATCGGCGTTTTTCCTGTGGAGTCTGGACGCACTCACCCGGGTGCGGTTTGCGAATCCATGGTTGCTTTGGCTGCTGCCGCTGGCCGGGCTGGCGGTAGGCTGGATCTATCATCATTACGGGAAATCCGCCGCTGGTGGAAACAACCTGCTCATCGATGAGATCCACCAACCCGGTGCCGGCGTGCCGCGGCGGATGGCGCCGCTCATTCTGCTAGGCACGCTGGTCACGCATTTGTTCGGTGGCTCGGCCGGACGCGAGGGTACCGCGCTGCAAATGGGCGGTGGCATTGCAGCCACCTTTGCGCGGGTCTTGAAACTCGATGCCGCCAGCGTGCGCCTGCTGCTGATGGCCGGGGTGGCGGCGGGTTTCGGTTCGGTCTTCGGCACGCCCATCGCCGGCGCGGTCTTCGCGCTGGAAGTGCTCGTCATCGGCCGGATGCAATATGATGCCTTGATCCCGTGTTTCATCGCCTCGTTGGTGGCGGACTGGACCTGCGCCGCGTGGGGGATCGGCCACACGCACTATCACGTGGCCGTGGCAGCAGGCGCTTCGCGTGTGGACTTGCTGTTGTTCGGAAAAGTCGTGCTGGCGGCGGTTGCCTTCGGTCTGGCAGGCGGATTTTTCGCGCTTTGCTCGCACAAGTTGGCGGACGTTTTCATGCGCTTCATCCCGCGTCCTGAGTTTCGCCCGGTGGCAGGCGGCTTGCTGGTGATAGGGCTGTTTTTCCTGTGCGGCACGCCGGATTACCTCGGCCTTGGTGTGATCGGCAACCGGCCGGATGCGATCACGCTGCCCGCCATGTTCACTGCTGCGGAAATTCCGGCCAACGCATGGATTTGGAAACTCGCCTTCACGGTGGTCACTCTGGCAGCCGGCTTCAAGGGTGGCGAGGTCACCCCCCTGTTCTTCATCGGCGCGGCCTTGGGAAACACGCTCGCGGTGTTCATGGGCGCGCCCGTCGATTTGTTCGCGGCGTTGGGATTCGTGGCGATCTTCGCCGGAGCCACCAATACGCCGCTGGCCTCCACCTTGCTCGGCATGGAACTTTTCGGCGCTGGCAACGGCCTGTATCTAGCCACCGCCTGCATCATCGCCTACCGCTTCAGCGGCCACACCGGCATCTATGCCGCGCAGCGCCTTGCTGTGCCGAAATTCCGCGCGCTGGAACACGACAAGTGACTTGCCAGCCCCCGGCGCGGAGTTTACCCAATGGGCCACGCCCCGGTAGTTCAATGGATAGAACGGAGGTTTCCTAAACCTTAAATATGGGTTCGATTCCCGTCCGGGGCATATTTCATTTCAGGGAACTTTCATGCGTGGTTTTTTTCATGCCGTCATGGCGTTTTGGATCTGGGTGGGGCTCTTGCCATGCACCCTTGCCGATACCATGCCGGAGAAGTTCATGGTTCCACCGGCGTCGGGCGTGCTGGACTCCGGTGGTTTGTTCAACAAGGAAAGCGGGGCCCATGAACGCATTTCGGCACAACTCGCCCAATTGCGGAAATACCATGGCTACCGGATTTATCTGATCGTGGAGCCGGTCTTGATGTCAGGCAACGCGGTGGATCTCGCGGCCCGCTTGCAACAGGAATGGCTGCCCGATGGCAATGGCCTGGTGGTTGTGTTCGAGTCGGACAACCGGAACCTCGGATTTGGTCGCGATCCAAGTGGGAAACCGGATTTGCCAGCCGGGTCACTGGTCCCTACCCACGAAACGGTGGTTCTTTTGCAACAGTCGGTGGCCGCCACCGACATCAGGCTCGCACCGGCCGCTTATGCCGAAGCCTTGACCGGAAATCTGGTCAAGAGTTTCAACGGTTATTTCATGCGGCGGGATGCGCCGCCACCGCGCGAAAGCTCGCTGAGATGGGTGTTATTGACCATCGGCGGGTTTGCGCTTTTGGCGCTTTTGGCGATCGGTGTGGGCGCGCTCACCCGGCTCAGGTCGGTGGCTGGCATGCGGACTTTCCGCTTTTCGGAGGTGGACCGGCCGGAGCGGCTTGGTGCGCCCTGTGGTGGCAGGGTGACCAGCCGTGTTTTCAAGAACCCACACAACGATTGAAAACATGAACTTTGAGACACTGAGCCGTTGGGCTGAAGAGGAGATCAAGGCGCTGGCCAAGGCCCTGCCCGCCGATGTGCGTGAGGCCGCGAATCATGTGCCGGTTTCCATGGAGGAAAAACCCGGCATTGGCGCGTTCGATGACGAGCTTGAGGGCGACGAGCTGGGCTTGTTCGAAGGCCCCTCCGCGATGGAGGAGCCGGATGCCGGAGAACTGCCGCGCATCCGCTTGTTTCTGATGAATCTCTGGGAATGGGCGGACCGCGACGAGCAGGACTTCCGCGATGAGGTGGGCACCACGTTTCTGCATGAGCTGGGCCACTACCTTGGCTGGGACGAGGACGAGATCAGCGAGCGCGGGCTTGAATGAACCGCAGCGCCGGCCGCTGGATTTTTCACGGTCTCCGCAACTTCCGCTCCGCCTGCTGGTTTCATTCCCATGCTTCCAAAGTCAGACGACAGATGGACCCTGCTCGAGGCTGCGCATCTGCTGAACCGCGCCGGCTTCGGTGGCAGCCCGGATGAGATCCGCGCCTTTCACTCGCTCGGCCGTTTCAAGGCGGTTGACACATTGGTTACACCCGCCGAGCCCGCCGACGCGTTTCCACTACCGGCCTGGGCAAACGAGGAGCAGGCGCTGGCGGACATGCGCGAGCGCATGCGGCAACGCCGCGAGTTGAGACAGAAGGTGGATGGCCTCACGCCCGAGGAGGCCGACAAGATGCGGCGCGAGATGTTCCAGGGCATGCAGCAGGAAAACCGCCAGCGTGCGCTCGAAGGACAAGGATGGTGGTTCCGGCGCATGCTTCAGACCAAGGCTCCACTACGCGAGAAAATGACACTTTTCTGGCATGACCATTTCGCCACTTCCATCCAGAAGGTCAAGGAACCGGCCATGATGCTCAAACAAAACGAGCTTTTCCGCAGTCATGCCTTCGGCAGTTTCAAGGAGCTCACCCGGGCAATCCTGCTGGATCCCGCGATGATGCCATATCTCGACACCCGGAACTCGCGCAAAGGCAAACCCAATGAAAACTTCGCCCGTGAGGTGATGGAACTCTTCACCCTCGGCGAAGGGAACTACAGCGAGCGGGATATCAGCGAGGCGGCCCGCGCGTTCACCGGCTACCAACTCGACCGCTTCACCGGCGAGGTGATACACAACCAGCGCCAATGGGACGAGGCGGACAAGACGATCTTCGGCAAAACCAGAGCATTCACTGGCACGGATGTGATCGACCTCATATTCCAACAACCCGCAGCAGCCCGTTTCATGGCTGATAAGATCTGGGCTTTCTTCTTCCATGATTCGCTTGCCGAGTCCGCCGCCGATGCGTTGGCCACCGTTTTCCGCAAGGCGGATTACCGGTTGGCACCGTTGTTGCGTGAAATATTCCTGAGCAGGGAGTTCTACTCCGAGGCATCGATCCGCTCGCAGATCAAAAGCCCGGTGCAGTTTCTCATCCAGCTTCTCAAGCAGCTTGAAATCAGCGAGCCGCCCGCCGGTTTTGCGATCACCGCCCAGCAGCAACTCGGACAGGTGCTCTTCATGCCGCCCAACGTCGCCGGCTGGGATTGGGGGCAAGCGTGGATCAACACCAACACCCTGCTGACCCGCTACAACCTCGCCGGTTTCATCACCAAGGGCGCCGAGGATGGCGGCAAGGCCATGGAAATGGAACGCGTGAAAACTCCCGGCATGGCTCCCGCTCCGCGCCGCGCAGGTCGCGGCTGGAACGGCCCGGACTACGCGAAAATCGCACCCAGACCGCTGCGCGAAACTCCCGCCGAACTGGTGGACTCGCTCATCTTCCGCTTCTTTCAAGGACCGGTTCCCGAAAAAGCCCGCGCCTCCTTCATCGAATACGCCATCGCCAAGAAAGGTGTCATCTTCACCGATAAGGAAACCGCCGAGTTATGCCATCTCATGCTCAGCACTCCCTACTATCAGCTCTGCTGAGCGCGAGACACAAGACTGCAAGACACAAGAGAAGAGCCCTCGGACGATCCATTTTCCAAACACGATCCCATCATGAAAACCCGCCGTGAATTCCTCCGCTCCACCGTTCTCGGTGCCTCCGCCGCATGGACCGTGCCGATGTTTGTCGAGCGCACCTTCGGCCAACTCCACCATGCCTCCAAGGATCTCGCCATTCAGGCGGTCACCGGCAGGGACGACACCATCCTCGTCGTGCTACAACTCGCCGGCGGTAATGACGGGCTCAACACGCTGGTTCCCTACGCCGATGACACCTATCAGAAATCCCGCCCGCGTCTCGCGAAGAAGGAGAAGGACATCATCAGGCTCAGCGACTACGTGGGCCTCAACTCCTCGATGCCGTTTCTCGGTTCAATGTTCAAGGAAGGCAATCTCGGCATCGTCCAGGGCGTCGGCTATCCCAATCCGAACCGCTCGCATTTCGTCTCCACCTCGATCTGGGAAACCGGCGATACCAACAACAGCTCCAACACCGGTTGGCTCGGGCGTTATTTCGACAACGCCTGCCCCGGCGCGGATCCCACGGAGGGAATCAGTTTCAACAAAACCCAGCCTGAGAGCTTCGGCGCCATGAAAAACCCCGGCGTTTGCCTCAATTCGCCGGAACTCTACCGCTGGATTCACGGCGGCGGCGAACAAGCGCAGGCCGAGGAGTTTTTCTCAAAACTCAACCAACCGGATGACGTTGATGCGCCCACCGACGGCGCATCCATCGACATGCCTGCCGGTGGAAAACCGGGCGGCATTTCAGGTGAGGAAAACCTCGCCTTCCTGGAACGCGTGGCGCTCGACGCGCAGGTGAGTTCGAAAAAAATCCTTGAACTCGCCGCCAAACACAAAACCACCGTCCGTTACGATGGCTCGCCGCTCGCCCGGAATCTCAATCTCGTTTCACGCATGATCGCCGGTGGCATGCCCACCCGCGTCTATTATGTCAGCCACGGCGGATTCGACACCCACAATCAGCAGGTCAACTCCCACGATCGTCTGTTAGCCCAACTCGACGGCGCGTTGAAATCCTTCTTCGAGGATCTCAAGGAACAGGGCAACGACAAGCGCGTCGTGCTCATGACCTTCTCAGAGTTCGGCCGCCGTGTCGCGGAAAACGCCAGCGCCGGCACCGACCACGGCAAGGCCTCCTGCCTCTTCATCGCCGGTCCTGGGGTCAAGGGTGGTCTCCACGGCAAACACCCCAGCCTCACCGATCTTAACGAAGGCGACATCCAGCACACCGTCGATTTCCGCAGTGTCTATGGCGGCGTTCTAACAGACTGGCTCAAGGCCCCGGACATCAAGCCCATCCTCGGCGCGGACTATCCGAAGATGGGGCTGATCGGATGAAATCCAAGGAGGGGAGGATTCCGTCCGCCCTTTTGCACAAGAGGTGACAAGGAATTGCGAAAACCGTAGAGAGGGTTTTATGGCGTTGGCCGGAAAATTTCCGCCTTCACGCGGAGCGGATATTTTACGCCTCCGCCGAAGCTCGCGGTAGCGATTTCCGACCACTCGCCCATAAAGAGTGACACCGAGGAGTTGAGATGGACTGACCTTTCAGGATCGGTTCTGTCATTAAAGAAAAACCGCAGATCCGTGATTGTGCCAGACTCCCCGCACGTCGGTTCAATTTCAAGGTATCGGGCATTCTCCTTCTCGCCCTTATTGCGGGAGAGGCTGGCTTTTTGCCCGGCCCTCGCGATGAGGCGGGTTTGACCAACTCCGGCAAACGTCACGATCAATTGAGTGAGGCGTTCACCATCAAGGCACCCAAACAGACTCTTAAAGTGCTCCACAAATCCCCGTTGCGCGCGCAATCCTAGCGCGCGCAACATTGCGTCTGTAAAAGTGCGAAGCACCAGCAACCCGGCACTTTGGCCGATGGAGCGTAGCGGAATCGGCCAAAGTGCCGGGCGCCGCCCCCTCCAGGGGCCCGAGATGGGGCTTGTTGGTGCTCGGCCACGGCTGGAT
>CAXNHR010000115.1:0-7237 GCA_964202135.1 Luteolibacter sp.
ACTATCCACTATCCACTATCCACTATCCACTATCCACTATCCACTATCCACTATCCACTATCCACTATCCACTATCCACTATCCACTATCCACTATCCACTATCCACTATCCACTATCCACTATCCGCGATCTCAACTGATCACTTCCACCGGCGCATCGGGCAGCGCGTTGAGGAAGGCCTTGCCGTAGCGTTTTGTTAGAATCCGGTTGTCGAGGATGCAGACCAGGCCGTGGTCGCGCTCGGTACGGATGAGGCGTCCGACACCCTGGCGCATTTTGAGTATCGCTTCCGGCACCGAGTAGTCCATGAAGGGATTGCCACCCGCCGCCTCGATGGCTTCGAGGCGCGAGGCTGTTAGAGGATGGTCCGGCACGGCGAAGGGAAGGCGTGTCACGACCACATTGGACAATGCCTCGCCCGGCACGTCCACGCCGGTCCAGAAGCTGTCGGTGCCGAACAGCACGCTGTGCGTGTCCTTGCGGAACTCCTCGATCATTTTATGACGCGGCATCCCCTCCCCCTGCATCAGGACGCGCCAGCCTTGTTTCCTGAAAAACGACTCCAAACGCTGGGCCGCGTCGCGCATCGTGCGGTAGCTGGTGAAGAGCACGAAGGCGCGGCCCTCGCTCTCCAGCACCGAGAGGCGGATGCCCTCGGCGAGCATTTCATCATATTTCGGCGTCCCGGGATCCGGCACGGATTTATATATCCGGATCTTCATCTGCCGCGGGTAGTCGAAGGGACTGCCGATGCACAGCGCCCGCGCGTTTTCCGCACCCACACGGCCGCGGAAGTAGCCGAGTTTGGGATCTCCCACGCCGAGCGTGGCGCTTGTTAGAACGAGTGATTTGCCCGGGCCGAAAAGCAGCGGGCGCAGGCGGTCGGCCACGTTCACGGGCGCGGCGTGCAAGCTGTATTGCGTCTCGTCACGGCCGCCGCGCTCGACCCAATAGACGCTGTCGTCCTCCGCTTGATCGAGAAACGCCGCCACCGCGCCATGCGCCTCGCGCAGTTTGCGGGACGCGTCCTGCAGCTCGGCGCGCGTCGTTTCGCCCTCCACATCGGCGGCGAGCGCGTCGATTTCCTGCCACAAATTCCGCAGCGGCGTGGCCACCGTGTTTTGCACCACTTCCGGTTGGCGGATCCGGCATTCCTTGGAGAAATTCCCGAACTTCGACACATCGCCGAGCTCATGGAAAAAGCGGTCGGATGCGATGATCGCCTGCTCCACCGCCATGATTGCGGAGGCCTTGCGGAACGATTTCAAGAGGCCTTTGTGCGTCTTTGGGTGATAGAGCCGCTGGAGGTCGAAACGCAGCCCGGACTGGGAAAGCCGCAGGCCCAGCTGCACCGCCGCCACCTGCTCGATGGTGTGCGCCTCATCGAGCACCGCGAAGTCGCCGGGGAAGAGGAAACCACCGGGTCTTTTCGCGTTTTCCTCCTCGTCTTCCAGGATGTCGGTATTGAGCAGCGCGAAAAACAAAGTGTGGTTCACCACCACCAGTTTCGCGTCGGCCGCCGCCTTGCGGGCTTCCTGGAAAAAACAATTTCCGCGAGGGCCGCAGTTTCTCGCCGTGCAGAGATGCGCCTCGCTGCACACTTGCAGCCACACCTTCATCTGCGGCTGGAAATCCAGGTCGCTCAGGGTGCCGTCGCGCGTGGCCTCCGCCCATTTGCGGATCGCCTCCAACTCGTCGTTTTCCGAGCCGGTGAACAAATCTCCCGACTGCTCCAGCGCACGCTTCAAGCGCAGCGGGCACAGGTAATTCTGCCGCCCCTTGAGCAAGACCGCCGGCAGATCGTCGCCCACCAGCTTTCTAACAATCGGGATGTCCTTTCTAACAAGCTGCTCCTGCAGGTTGATCGTGTGGGTGGAAATCACCCCCTTGCGGCCGGTTTCCAGCGCGAACCTCGCGGCAGGTAGCAGATAGGCCAGCGATTTCCCCACGCCGGTGCCCGCCTCGGCGACCAGCGGATGGGATTTCACCAAGGCCTCGGCCACCGCCACCGCCAGCTCCTGCTGTTGCGGGCGGAACTCGAAGTCCCGCGACTTCGCGAGAACGCCCTTGGTCGAAAACGCCTCCGCCACCAAGTCGCAAAACCCGGGAATCGGCTGGCCTTCGGTGAGGGAAATCATCGCCCGCGCATCGCACTCCGCAAGCGCCCCGCTGCCAAGTCGCAATTTCCGCCATGAGTCACCGCACGCAGTTCTTCAACTACTCGAAAAGCTCCATCTGCTCGGCTCCCGCGATGTCATGGAAACGCACGCCGACCCCGAGCAGACGCGCCGGTTTCCCATCCGATCGTGCATTCGCTTCCACAAGCAAGTCCTTGAAGATCTCGCGGTCGATCTCCGGATTCGCTCGCTCCGCGGTGGTGCGCCGGAAGTCGGAGAATTTGAGTTTCACCACCAGCGAGCGCACTTGCCGCTCCGAATGCCGGGTGGTGAGTTTCTCCTCAAGCTCATCCAGCATCTCGTTCATCTCCCGCTCCAATGCCGGCATGTCCCGGAGATTTTCGGCAAAAGTGTTCTCAATGCTCAGTGACTTCCGCGGGCTGTCCGGAGTCACCGGCCTGTCGTCACGCCCCCAGCACCTTTCCCACAGCTCCGCGCCGTATCCGCCGATCCTCCGCACCCATTCGAACTTGTCCAGCACGCGATATTCCCCGCACGTCGCCACTCCCAGCGCCGCGAGTTTGTCCGCCATTTTCCCGCCCACCCCGGGAATCTTTTTCAACGGCAGATCCATCATGAAATCCTCCGCCTTGGCGGGAGGGACCGTGAACTGCCCGTCGGGCTTGTTCCAGTCGCTGGCGATCTTCGCGATCAACTTGTTAGATGCGATTCCCGCCGAGGCGGTAAGCCCGGTTTCCTCACGGATCAGTTGGCGGATGCGTGCCGCGATGATCGTCGCAGGCTCCGGATCATGAGATACATCGAGAAACGCCTCGTCCAGTGAGAGCGGTTCCACCAACGGAGTGAAACGCGCGAAAATTTCCCGGATTATCTGACTGTCCCGTTTGTAAACGTCGAAGCGCGTCGGCACGATCAGCAGCTCCGGGCATTTCTCCAGCGCCATGAAAACGGGCATCGCCGAGCGGCAGCCGAACTTGCGCGCCTCGTAGTTCGCGGTCGTCAGCACCCCTCTCCTGCTGCTCCCGCCCACCCCCACCGGTCTGCCTCGCAGCGCCGGATTGTCCCTCTCCTCGATGGCCGCGTAAAAACAATCCATGTCGATATGGATGATCTTGCGCACGGAATTCTGCTGCACGCATGAACAAGCAATCGATAGCCGGATATTTCAAGCAGGATTCCACCACCGCGGTCAAAGACGCGGGATCATGCCACCGGCGCGAAATCCACGAGAACCAGCACCACGGCCCCGGCGGCATCACAGCGGTCGAGTTCGATGGAGAATTCCAGCGACCAGTCGTTCAATTCCTCCGGGTCCACCACGATCTGCCCGCAGGTCCAGCGGCGCGGGCTTTCTTCGGAAATGTGGGTGTGTTTCGCCGCACGGGCCTCGGGATCGAGGCGGATGCGCTCGTGGCTGGAGAAATAGTCGTCGAGCAGGGCATCGACGCGCGGGCGCGTCCATGGCTGCGCAGCCGGGTCCTCCGGTTCGATCTGTTCGAGCACCTTCTCCGCATCATCCTGGGAGAGCGCCTTGACCACGCCGAACACCGCATTTCTAACAGCCCGGAGGAATGCCGGCTTCTGGCGGGTGAAGGCGATGGCTTTTGTCCCGGGCGCGGGGCCGGCTTTTTCAGGCGTGTATTCCGGATCGCGCAGCTTCTCCCACTCGTCGAGCAAGCTGGAGTCCACGCCGCGCACAAGGGCCTCGAGGAAATGCTCCGCCTCGATGAGTTCCTCGTTTTTCGCCGCAGGCGGCACGGTTTGCGAAAGCACCTTGTAAACTTCTGATAGATGACGCAGCAGCACCGCCTCGCTGCGTTCCAATCCATAAGTCTTGATGTAGTCTTCAAACGATTGCCAGTGCTCGAACATCTCGCGGGCGATGGATTTCGGCCGGATGGCCGCTTCCTTCATCCATGGCCGGCGGACGACAAAGGAGTTATAACAATCATAGATGAATTCCTTGCCGGGCTTCGGCCACTCGACCTCCTCCAACTGTTCCATGCGTTGCTCGAATTCAACGCCCTCGCCCTTCAAGCGCGCGATCAGCTCGCCCTTCAGCAGATCGACCTGCCGGCGCAGGATGACTTCCGGATTTTCGAGAATTGCCTCGATGAGGGAAAGCACATTGAGCGCATAGTCCGCAGCCTCGAAGTCCAGCCGTGGGATCGTGTCGAGCAACCACAGCCCAAGCGCCTGGTTCATCGAGAAATCATCCTGCAGCTCGATGTTGAGCGCCACCTTCGCCGGGCCGCGCCGCTGGTCCTTGGGAATGATCCGCAGGATGTCACCCTCCACCAGGCCGCGGAACAACTGGAACGCGCGCCGGCGCAGTGCCTTCTTCTTCGCCACGGTTTCGTGGCAGTCGCGGATGAGCTTGCGCAGCGCGGCGCAGCCATCCTCATCTTCGCGGCCCAGCAGGTTGAGCAGCAGCGAATGTTGAATCTGGAAACTGGAGCTGAGCTTTTCCGGAGGTGACTCGATCAGGCGGCGGAAGCTCTTCTCATCCCAGTTGACGAAGCCCTTTTCCGGCGGCTTGCGTTTCACATAACTCTTCTTGCCGGAGGACGATGCTTTTTTCTCAAGACGCAGGTTTTCGATCACATGCTCCGGTGCCTGGCAAACGACGGTGCCGATTGTATCGAAGCCCCGCCGTCCCGCGCGTCCGGCGATTTGTTTGAAATCCCGCACTGCGAGTGTTTTGGTGCTGCTACCATCGTATTTGAATAGCTGGGTGAACATCACCGTGCGGATCGGCACGTTCACACCCACGCCGAGCGTGTCCGTGCCGCAAACAACCTTCAGCAGTCCGCGCTGGGTGAGCTTCTCCACCAGCACGCGGTATTTCGGCAGCAGCCCCGCGTGGTGGATGCCGATGCCGTGGCGCAGCAGCTTGGCGATCTCCTTGCCGTAGGGACTGCGGAAATCCGCGTCGCGCAGCATTTCCGCGATGATTTGTTTCTCCTCCTTCGAGCAGAAATTCGAGCTCAACAAATTCTGCGCGGTCCCGGCACAGGCGAGCTGGGTGAAGTGGACCAGATAGATCGGCGCTTTTCCGGTCTCCACCAAGTCCGCAATTTTTTCTTCCAGCGAGGTTTCGCTGTATTCGAACTCCAGCGGCACCGGACGTTGTTCGGATTTCACCAGCACCGTGGGCACGCCGGTCAGACTCGTGATGGTTTCCTCGAAAAACGCCGTCTCGCCCAGCGTGGCGGACATCAGCAAAAACCGCGCCTGCGGCAGGGTGAGCAGCGGCACCTGCCAGGCAAAGCCGCGCTGCGCGTCCGAGTAATAATGAAACTCGTCCATGATCACATCGTCCACCCGCGCCCGCGCGCCTTCGCGCAGCGCCATGTTCGCCAGGATCTCCGCGGTGCAGCAAATCACCGGCGCGCCGGGATTGACCGTGGCATCGCCGGTGATCATGCCGACGTTTTCCGGCCCGAAGATCCCGCACAGCGAGAGGAACTTCTCATTGGCCAGGGCCTTGATCGGCACGGTGTAATACGAGCGCCGTTTCTGGCAGATCGCGCGGAAATGCAGCGCCAAGGCGACCAGTGATTTGCCCGAACCCGTCGGCGTGTTGAGGATGACGTTGTTGCCCGAGAACAACTCAAGAATCGCCTGCTCCTGGTGGTCGTAGGGCTGGATGCCGGTTTCGATCAGGTAATCGAGAAACGCGCTCAGAATCACGTCGTTGGACGCTGGATCAGTGAGTTTGGTGGGGCAAAGCAAAGGCATCAGGGGATCACTCGATAATAGGGTAAGCAGCGCACTTCCCGGGCGCAGTCTTCCGGCGGCGCTGCAAGAGGTCAATCGAATGAATTTCAGGCCAGGTAGTCGTGCAGGACTTCGCCCGCGACCAAGGTGAAGTCGGCTTTCCAATAATAGCCGTCACATTCCTCAAGCACCGGCAGACGGTGGAGCGGAAATTGGGCGTTGGGCCGCAGTTCGACAGTGCAGGGACCGCGCCAGCATTCGTGGATCTTCACATCGGTGAGCCTGCGCCCGGTGATCTGCCTCACCGCCGGCCGGCCATCGATGTGTTGGATCACCTTGTAATTGATGTTGAGTGCGAAATCGAAAGTCTGTTTCTTGAGATCCTCCAGGCTGCCGCGTTGTTGTTTGTAGGCCATGGTGCCGGTGCAGCAGAGGATGCCATTGCGCTCGGCGGTGCCGACGATGAGGTCGCCGCGATATTCGATGAGCGGCTGGCCGAATTTCTTCGGCTGGCCGTGAATCTCGCGCCCGAGTGCCAGGCCGCCGTCGCTGTTGATCAGGAAATAGGGTGAGAACCCGCCCACGGCCTTGCCGGGAAGTTCCGCGCCGACCATCACATTGCACTCGTTGTAGGGACCAAGCCACTCGGTGTCCGGCATGTTGTAGATGTGGATGAGCACGCGGTCACCCACTGGCACCAAGGGCGCGGGCAGCACCCGGCGGATCGCTTCGGGATCCGTGCGGTAAACCAGCGTCAGCACCTCCACCGAGCGATAGGTGTAGGGAAACGATGGACAAAGCGGCGAGTCCGCGGGTGTGGACCAGCAGTCGGTGGGAGAGGATGGATTCATGGCTGGAATGGTGTTTTTCGAATTCAATGCCGCTGCCAGGAATCGGCGATTTTTTCCAGCGAGCGGCCCTTGGTTTCGGGGAGCATTTTCCAGCCGAAAAGCGCCGCCGCAAGGCAGATCATGGTGGCGAACCAAAAGGCCCCGGCCGGCGAGCCGATCGTGCGCTGGGAAAAACCGGTGAGCAGAGGGAAGGTCTGCGCCGCCGCGAAAATCATCAACCACAGGAACGTGGTGGTAAGCGCCACGGCTTTGGCGCGGATCCGGTTGGGGAAAATCTCCGACATCATCAGCCACGGCAGCGCACCCAGCGCGAGGCCGTGCGGGACGGTGCAGAGCGTGATGACCAGCAGCAGGATCGGCCCGTGGATCTGGAAGGCAAACACCGCCCCGGTGGTGGCGGTGACCAGCGCCATGGTCAGCGAGGCGATGATCCACAGCGGCCGGCGGCCGATACGATCTATCAGAAACATCGAACCGATGGTCACCACGGCCATCGCCAGATAAGTGATGGAAAATTGCAGGATGGC
>CAXNHR010000116.1:0-7200 GCA_964202135.1 Luteolibacter sp.
TCTCCATCATGCGCATGTGGATGCGGAACTGCTCCTTGTCCTCCGGGCCGAAGGCCAGGCGCTTGTCCACCACCCGCGCAATGCAGTGGTAGATCGCCGGCTTCGTCTCCGAATCCGCCCACGGAACAATCCATCGCGCACGTGCCATGTCAGAAGACAATCAGGTGTCCGCCACCAAGGCAAGTATCAAATTGATTATTTCTGTATTAATTAATTTGGACGTTCTACCGGTGGCGGGGTATTCCGCCCTTGATTCTTCGGAAACGCGCGTCGAATCTGTGGCCGCATGCCAGCAACAGACACGCACTCATTCTCACCCACCTCCATCGTCCCCGATTCCACCGGCCACTTCGGCCAGTTTGGCGGGATGTTCGTGCCGGAAACCCTGATGGCTCCCCTGCAGGAACTCGCCGCAGCCTATGAATCCGCGAAAACCGATCCCGCGTTCCATGCCGAACTCGACGACTTGCTGCACAACTACGTCGGCCGTCCGACTCCGCTCTATTTCGCGGAGCGCTGGACCGAGTTGTTAGGCGGCGCGAAAATCTATCTCAAGCGCGAGGACCTGCTGCACACCGGCGCGCACAAGATCAACAACGCGCTCGGTCAAATCCTGCTCGCCAAGCGGCTCGGCAAGAAACGCATCATCGCAGAGACCGGTGCCGGCCAGCACGGCGTGGCCACCGCCACCGTTTGCGCGCGCTTCGGCATGGAATGCGTGGTTTACATGGGCAAGGTGGACATGGAGCGCCAGGCGCTCAACGTCGCACGCATGCGACTGATGGGTGCTGAAGTCCGCGCCGTCACCGCCGGGCAGGCCACGCTCAAGGAGGCGGTGAACGAAGCAATGCGCGACTGGGTGGCCACCGTGGATCACACCCATTACATTCTCGGTTCCGCCCTCGGTTCGCATCCGTTCCCGATGATCGTGCGCGATTTCCACCGCGTGATCGGCGTGGAGGCGCGCAGGCAGATTTTGGAAAAGGAAGGCCGGTTGCCGGATCTGTTGGTCGCCTGCGTCGGCGGCGGATCCAACGCGATCGGCCTGTTCCACCCGTTTATCGCGGATGAAAACGTCCGCATGGTCGGCGTGGAGGCTGGCGGCGACGGCATCATCCCCGAGCGTCATGCCGCGCGTTTCCAAGGTGGCAAACTCGGCGTGCTGCAAGGCACCAAGACCTGGCTGCTCGCCAATGCCGACGGCCAGATCGAACTGACCCACTCGGTTTCCGCCGGCCTCGACTACGCCGCCATCGGGCCGGAGCACGCCTACCTCCACGACATCGGCCGCGTGGAATACACTTATGCCACCGATACCGAGGCGCTCGCCGCCTTCAAGGAACTCGCCTACAGCGAAGGCATCATCCCTGCGCTGGAAAGCGCACACGCCATGGCCTACATCTCGAAGATCGCCGGCAGCCTGCCGAAGAGCGCGATAATCATCGCGAATCTATCTGGCCGCGGCGACAAGGACGTGGAGCAGGCTTCGAAACACCTCTTGTGATATATCATCACACGGCGATCGCGACTCCATGACGCACCGAGAGCAGGAGGCATTCGATCTTTGCCGCAGGATACATGATTTGCACCGCGGTGCGATAGGCTTCCATCTGGCCGGCGTAACGCCCGGCGAGTTCCTCCGGGCTTTTCACTGCGTCGGTCTTGTAATCGATGATTTCAACTCGTTCGACTTCGCCTGAGGCGTTGCGGTGGAGATGGAGGCGGTCGATGACGCCGCTCATCAGGAGGCCGTCGAGGATGGCATCGGCGGCCTGTTCGCGCAGCAAGTCGATGCGGCGGCCTTGCAGGTGGAACACCTCGCGCAAAGCCGGGTTTTCTAACAACCGGACCACAGCCTTGCCGGCATCGGTGGCAGGTTGGGGAAGCGTGGTTTCATCCGCCCAGGCCACTTGCTCTAACAACTCGTGCACCTCGCTGCCGAAACGCATGCCGGTGGGCGAGTGGGCGGGTGCCGTGCCCTTGGCCTTGGCACCGCTGGGAGTCATGCGCCCGCGCCGAGGTATGGCGGGGCCGGGTTTTGGCATGAGAGCGGAGGGTTTTTCCGGTTCCATCATTTTGATGTTTTCCGCCCAGTCCGGCGTGCCGGATTGATAAACCACGCCGGGCGCGCCAGCGGAGCCGACCGAACGTGCGAGCCAGTTTGCAAGTGATGGTTTGTTCGCATCCGCCTTGTCCGCCGGCGGTTCTAACAAAACATAAAGCCCGCGCTTGGCGCGGGTGAGCGCCACATACAACATGCAGAAAGCCTCATAACGCTGGTCCGCACCCCAGCGCTCCTCGGCGGCGCGCATTTCGGGGATCAGGCCGCGCGCCCACTTCGGCGGCGTTTCGCAGATCCAACCCTCACCTTCCGCCACGTCAAAATGCTGCGCCTGGGGCAAACCGGATTCGGGGATTTCCGGCAGCACGACCACGTCGAAACCCAGTCCCTTCGCCTTGTGGATGGTCATCACCTGAACGGCGGCCACGCCGGGGCTTTGCGAAATTTCCAGCCGCGAGATCCAATCGGCCGCTTCCGCTGGCGAGACTCCGCTGCGTGCATCCAGATCCGCCAGCGCGGCAAGCAGATCGCCGGCGCGGCGACGGCCGAAGTCGGACCATCCGCCCCACAGCGGGGCGATGGAATCACCGAGTGTTTTGGAAAATCCATCTCTGGAGATCGCACGGGTGAGGCCTTCCCAGATTTGCCACCATGATTCGCCGTGTGTGCTTCGCAATGCGGCGGCCAAAGGCGACATTTCCACCACTCCGCGGGCGAAGGAGTCGGCAGGATTGGCCAGCCACTTGAGCAGATGGGAAATGACAATGCCCACCGGATTGTCCTTCGCAGGTTCGCGCCGACCTTCCTCGATCACATCGAAGCCGCGGGCGCGCAGATCATCAGCCACTTGGCGGACTTTTTCATTGCCGCGAAGCAGGACGCCGCAAGTCATCGCGCGCTTGCCGACGCCGAGTTCATCGAGGATTTCCGCGAGCCGTTCAAGTCGATCGTCCCACTTGCCGACGACTTCCACGCGAGCCTCACCACTCTTGGCCTCCGTGGCCAGCGGTGCGGCGGAAACGTGATCCGCCCATTGCCAACGATCCGCGACATCGCCGAACAAATCGCGCATCGTCGCCTTGTCGCCGCAAACCCGATTGACCAGCGCGAGCACTTCGGGACATGAGCGCCAGGATTCCTCCATCGATGTGATGTCGAGCCCGTCGCCATAGCGCCGCATGACCTCATCGAACAAACCGACATCGCCGCCGCGCCAGGCGTAGATCGCCTGCTTGCGGTCACCTACGATGAACATCGTTCCTTCGTCGTCGCTCGCGGCCTCGTCGATGAGCGGCAGCAACCCGGACCAGTCCGCGCGGCTGGTGTCCTGGAATTCATCGAGCAGCCAGTGATCGTAGCGGGCGTCGAGGCGGAAATCCACCGCCTCGCGGCGCAGGCGCGCGTCCTCGCCGCGGGCCCACTCGCCCATCAGGATTTTCACGTCGTTGAAGCCGAGCTTGCCATTGCGGCGCAACCGCCGCTCGCAGTGGGCATCGAACACCGCGACCACCTCGCGCACCGCGCGGGTCCGCTGCAGCGCGGCGGCCAGTTCGCAATCCGCCGCAAGCATCACCATTTCCCGCAAGGCATCCGCCGCAGGGCCGGCGATGGTGAACTCCTTGAATGACTTCACCGTAAGCGCTCCGTCCTGCCCGGCCACCGCCGCAAAAATGCTTTCCAGCAAGGTGGGAACCTTGCTCAGGCTGCCACTGCCAATCACGTGATCCTCCAGCTGGCAGACCGCTTTTTCCAGAGCCTCGCGCTGCCCCTTGCGGGTGTAGCCGATTTCATCCAGATCCGCCAAAACCACCGCCGCCAGCACGGCCTTGCGCTGCGGCCAATCCGCCGGGCGGCAATCTGTTAGAAAATCCGGACCCCACTCGAGTGCGGCTTCCTCGCGGTAGCGCTCCTGCCAGCGGCCTACAAATTCACGCAGCGCCTTGAGCACACCCTGATCCTCGCGACCGATGATGGCCCGGCGGAAAGCATGGAAAAACTCCTCGCCCTGCTCGCCTGCCAGCGCGTCGCCCAGAATCCCGGCGAGCATTTCGTCGGCGATGGCTGCGGCGCGTGGTCCTTCAAGCAGGTCGAATTTTCCACCAGTCAGCCCGAGTTCGTATTGGAAACCACGGACGATCTTGGAAAAAAAACCGTCCATCGTGCCCAACGTGAAACTGGCCAAGGCACGCGCCACCTTTTCCAGAGCCTCCTTGAAATCCGCATCAGGCAGATTCAGATCTCCGCGCAAGGTGTTGGCCTTGGAATCATCGTCGGCCGCCTCAGCCAGCTTGGTGAGCACGGAATCCGCAAATTCACCTGCTGCCTTGCGGGTGAAGGTGAGTGCCACAATCCGCTGCGGCCCTACACCCTGCGCCACCAGACCGATCACCCGGTTGCCCAGTTGAAAGGTTTTCCCGGAGCCCGCGGACGCCAGGATCAGGAGGTTTTTGGCCAATATATTCATCGCGCCCCAAGCTCAGCGCTTGGGAATGATGAGCGATTGGCCGGGACGAATCATCGATCCGCTGATGCCATTGGCGCGCTGGATGGCAGAGACCGTGGTCTTGTTGCGGTTCGCGATACTCCACAAGTTGTCGCCTTTCCTGACCGTGTGGCGGGTGACGGTCGGCTTGGGTTTCGGTTTCGGCTTGGCCGCCACGGATTTCGGCTGCGGCTTGGCAGTAGTGGTGTTCGGACGGTCAGGTGTGCTGCTGCGGGCGGGCGGCAGCGGCGATGATTGTGCTGGCGGGCGCTCGTTGGCGGCCACAACCGGCAGATCACTGGTCGTGGCCTTACGGCTTCCGGGCTTGAGCCACTTGGTCGGGTCATCCGCCCAGTCCTCGCGGTAGTTTCCCTGGCTGTCGAAAGGACCGGTCCCAAGCGGGTCGTTGGCTGCGAGTGAGTTGGTATTGGCACAGCTGCTGAAAGCGAGAACCCCAAAGCATGCGAGCGGTAGCCAGATCAATGGTTTCATGGTGGCGAGATCGATCATCGGCGGCCAATGTGGAAAAGGACTCGTAGTGCCGCAAATCAATATTTCCGAAAAATCGCTGATCCAGCAGCGGAGGCCTTTGCAAACAACTTCACGCTTGCGCAGCACGGTGCGGAATGGCACTTGTCGAGGGGGAGTCCTAGTCATGGGGCATTAGCTCAGTTGGTAGAGCGTCTCGTTCGCAATGAGAAGGTCAGCGGTTCGAATCCGCTATGCTCCACTTGCCTGAAATACTGGAAAATACTGCAATTCAAAGCGTTAAAATGCGCCCAGCCCGTTTGGTACGATTACGCAGAAATCCGTCTAAATCCGCCAAAATCCGAAAAAATGGTTCGATTCGGTCCATCGATTTGTCCATTATTTAACATCTCTTAAGTAAATCAGCGGATGACACTCGCGAAGGTATGATTGAGACTCTGACGCATGAGAAAATCATCAGGCAATAGTGACGCCAACTTCCCGGAATACGGGGTGCGCCGGGAGATTATATGCGGGTATTTCCATCCGCCGATGCCGCGCAGCACCTTCCATGACTTGGTCAACCAGGGGAAGATCACGCCGTTCAAATACCGCCGTGGATTTTACAAACTCAACGACTCGCTGCGTCGCTTGGGACTCAAGGAGGTTGCCGAACTTCCCAAGGAAACGCCCACGCGTTCCACCGAGGGCCTGATCCGCTTCGCGTTCAGCGTGATCGATCCGGAGGTGTTTCCTGATCCCTCGTGGCTGCTGGATGTGGAGGTGATCGACGAGCGGGATGCGGATCACGCGATCCACATCATCGAAAAACACCGGGTGGACGTGGAGCAAATTGCGGATTTCCAGCTCAAGCATGCCTACTTTAAAGGCGTGCTGGATGCGGCCTACATGCAGAATCAGGATCTGCAAGGCGAGTTGGATTGAGGCGGAGCCTCGGCTGCACGAGTCTGACAAGGACTCGCTTTTTCGTTTCTCCCGTAAAGCCGTCGGCATCGGTCAGGATCTGCTGCCGCCACTTGCGGAGCTTTTGCCGCTTGATGCGCCGTTGTCAGCAGTGTCGCCGGCCATTGTGGATATTTGTGTCTGGTGGCTTATGACGAATTATCGCAAAAAAATCCAAACCACCTCTCAAAGGCCCGCTGCTGCGACGATTCAGGTCGCATTGTGGCTACCACCGCACTGCCGGGGTTCTGTGCTGCGGCCAACCTGCTCTTCACCGTTCCCTTCTGGTGCGCGATGGGCATCGCGGTGGACGTGCTCTATCGGGTGCAGGCAGTATGGTTCGGAGCCTATGCGACATTTCCGGTGGTGGTGATGAAGGTGCTGGTGGATCAATTCGTTTACAACCCGCTGTTCGCCGCGCCATGCACCGCGGTGCTGTATGACTGGAAAAACCGCGGTTATGGATTTCACGGGCTGGGCGATTTCTTTACCACGCGATATTACCGCAACGTGGTGGTTCCCACCCTCTTCGCAACATGGGGGGTGTGGATTCCCATTGTCTCGATTCTCTATTCGCTGCCTTCCTTGCTGCAGATCCCGCTGTTCGGGCTGGCACTTTCAATGTGGGTGATGATCTACACGTGGATGAGCGAGCGCCGCGTCGATCCGCCATGAAGCATCCGGCGATTCCCCATTCGCCAAACATTGGAACGACCCACTTGTCCTTGGCGGCATCAGGTGGAGGAGAAAAACGACACATGTGTCGGTTTTTTTCCGAGCCACGCTTGGGCAGTGCCGTTTCGCATTGTCACCCCCCGGAATTTCCAAAGGATGACGGCGTGCATGAGCGCGCCACTGACTGCTGACCTTACCCGACTCAGCGGCCGTCGTGAAACTCTTCCGCAAGATCCCGCCGGAATCGGTGGACCAGCGCTTGTGGCCTGCGCTGCTTACCGCATTGCACAATCCGGATGGAGCGTCATCTCCCGGATCGAGGCTTCGTGCAACCGCCCGGCGGATTCCGCAACCCGCGAGTTTGTCCAGCAGTGGCTGGAGCCATACCGGATTGGGATTTGAAAACACAGCCGTCCCACAGGACGGCTTAGCTAGGGAAAAAAGCGGGCTGGTGTTGAGTTGAAATCCCTGCCACTCGGTAGGGTGTTATGAACAAAACTACACCAACCCGGGCCAATGTGGTCGTCCTCAAGCAGATTCTCAACCTCAT
>CAXNHR010000117.1:0-7187 GCA_964202135.1 Luteolibacter sp.
CGGTGCTGCTTGGCCGCATCGAGCACCCGCTTGGCGGTTTTGGCGGGAATCCGGTATTTTTCGGCGTGCCCGTTCATCACGAAGGATACCGTAGATAATGACACCCCCAGCATTCTTGCCAGTTCCACCGCCGTCACCGGTTTGCCCGGATGCAACGCGCCGTCTTCCTTTGATCTCGGCATACGCGGACAGATTGCGGAAATGTCGCGACACCGACAAGACCCGATTCATGTCGCTACAAAAAGTTTTAGCCTGGTCAACGGGCTGAAATAGGGACGAAGCAGCGGTTTCTCACCGCGAGAGCGTATGGATCAACTGAATCGCCTCCGGGAAATCCTTGCGGATCTGCAAGGCCTTGGTGGCGGCGGCGATGGCTTCATCACGGCGGCCGAGGCGGGCGAGGATGGTGGCGCGGGCGTAGGGAATGGCATAGTCCGATGGCTCGGCAATCCCGCCCTTGAGCAGGGCTTCGATGGCTTTTTCCGGCTGGTTCATGCCGTTGTAGGCCAGACCGAGGTTATACCATGCGCGGCCGTTCAAGGGATCGAGTTCGACGGTTTTTTCGAGTGCCGCCACGGCTTTCGGCATGTCTCCGGTTTCTGCCATGGCGAGGGCGAGCTTGTAGCGGTATTCCGCTTCCTCCGGCGCGAGGCGGATGGCTTCCTCAAGTGCCTTGACCGCGCCGGCCATGTCGCCGGTGGTGCTGAGCAGGATGGCAAGGTCGTGGTGGAAGGGCGGGGAGTTGGGATCCCACTCGATGGCCTTGCGGATCTGGCGGATCGCGACCGGCGTGTCGCCGCGCAGATAGGCGAACTGGCTGAGTTGCATGCGGCCGGTGGGTTGGTCGGAGTTGATGTCGAGCATGTGGCTGAGCTCGCGGCCGGCGGTGCTGGTCAGGTCGAGCGTGTCCACCAGCGCCCATGCGGCTGCCACGCGCACCGAGCGCGATTCATCATCTAACAATGGCTGCAGGGCTTTGCGGACTTCCTCGTTACCGGCGCGCGTCTGGTGCACGAGCGTGCGCACGACCGCCTCTCGGACGAGCGGGCTTTTGTTAGAGAGTTGATCCATCAGCGCCTTGGCGGCCTGCGGATCCATCACCCAGCGGGCGAGCAGATGACTTGCAGTGGCCTGCCATGCGGGGATCGGTTCGGTGCCGAGCATGCGGATGAGTTCCTCGCGTGCGGATGGTTCGCCGCGGCGGGCCTTGGCCACGAGGATGGCGCGGTCGCGGGTGGGGCGCTTGAGCCGCTCGCCATAAAATTTCTCCGCCTCCCGGATCGCCCAGTCGGTGTCCTTGTCTTGGTGACAGCGGTTGCAGGCGTTGGGGATGCCATATTCCTTGGTGAGCAGCGGATCGGGGATGGTGAAACCGTGGTCATGGCGCGGGTGGCGCTGCATGTAGGTGGTCTGCGGCATGTGGCATGAGGTGCAGTCATGGCCGGTGCTGCCGGGCGTGCAGGGGCTGTGGGTGGCCGGATTGATCACCGGCGCGGGCGGCTCGGTGCCGCCCGTATGGCAGCGCATGCAGAGCAGGTTGCCGGGAATCAAGCGCTTGTTGGAGTGCGGTTCGTGGCAATCCCCGCAGCGCACACCCGCATGGTGCATGCGGCTGGAGATGAACGAGGCGTAGGCATAGTTTTCATCGCGCACCTGGCCATCCGGATAATAAGTGTCCGAACCATCGGTGAGGGTGAGGGCGAAGTGGTCGTAAAACGACCCGCCCGGGATCAAATCGCCGGTGATCTCGCTGCGGCGCGAGTGGCAGGCGGCGCAGGTTTCGCTCATCTGGTCGCGCGTCTGGCGCTTGATGGTGGGATCGGTGAGGCCGAGCTTCTTGTTGTTTTCCAAATCGTCCTTCGAGTATCCGGGCGGCGGTTCTTTCTGCCAATCGACGTGGTCCTTCATCGGGCCATGGCAGGCCTCGCAGCCCACGGTCATCTCGGCCATGGTGGTGTGATAGCTGTTGGTGGCGGGCTCGTAGTTTTTGCGCAGACGGGTGTTGTGACAGGCGGCGCACATGGCGTTCCAGTTCATGCCCTGGCCGGTCCAGTCGCCCCAGTCTCCGGGCTGGCGCTGGTCGTCGCCGAAGACATCGAACCACTCGTTCTTGTGCGGATCATAGCTGACATCGCAAGTCTGCAGGCGGCCGCCGGGCGCGGCGATGAGGAACTGGCGCAGCGGGTTGTTGCCGATGACGCGCACCACCGGAAAGTTTTTGCGCTCATGACTCCAGCCGCGGGTCAGGATGTGAGCCAAGCCGTCCTTGTCGAGAAAGGCCTCGGAGCGGCGGGCACCGTGATCGAGCGTCTGCTTCGGGGAAAACGCCTGTTTGTCCATCTCCTCGCGGTATTCGCGTTCGGCGAGACCGTGATTGGAATCCTTCCAGCCGGCGTAGGCGGTCTCATGGCATTCCTTGCATGATGCGGAGCCGGCGTATTGGGCGTGCACCTCGTCTTCCGGCGCAAGGATCGGCGCAGGGGTGGGAGCCACAGCGGTTTTCACGTCCACTGTTTTTGAAGGCTCTGCGTCAGCGGCAGTTTGCGCGAATGGCTTGTTGCTCAGGAAAATGCCGGCCGCCACAGCAATGGTTACCGCCAGAAGAAGGGTGAGTGGTTTTTTCCAAATTCTCATGTCGATCCGCAGGCTGACACCAGTGAACCGGGGCATGAGGGCGACGTCCAGAGCCATTTCATCCCAGGCAGGCCTGTGGGTATTGGCAGCCCGCGACCGCCACATCGGGGGACTTGGATCACCTGGTGAATGCGCGAAATCACAACCAGCCTCACGGCAAATTCGTCACGCCCATCAGGAAGCGGTCGCATTCACGGGCAGCTCCGCGGCCTTCGTTGATGGCCCAGACGACGAGCGACTGGCCGCGGCGCATGTCGCCGGCGGCGAAGACACCCGGGATGTTGGTCGTGTATTTGTCATGCTCCGCCTTGACGTTGGAGCGGGCGTCGGTTTCGAGTTCGAACTGTTTGACGATCTCCTGCTCGGGTCCGAGGAAACCCATCGCAAGCAACACGAGCTGCGCGGGGATGGTGCGGGCGCTGCCTTGTTTTTCCTTGGGCATGTAGCGGCCGTTTTCGTGAACCCATTCGATGTCGCAGATTTCCAATCCTGTCAGGTTGCCGGCGTCGTCTTTGATGAAACGCTTGGTCTGGATGAGATACTGGCGCGGATCCTGGCCTTGGACGGCGGCGGCCTCTTCCTGGCCATAGTCCATTTTGTAAACCTTCGGCCATTCCGGCCATGGATTGTCGGCGGCGCGTTCAAGCGGCGGCTTGGGCATGATTTCGAGCTGGATCACGCTCTTGCAACCGTGGCGCAGGCTGGTGCCGACGCAGTCGGTACCGGTGTCGCCACCGCCGATGACGACCACGTCCCTGCCTTTGGCGTTGAGCGCGGGGATGGTGCCGTCGAAGTGGTGGTCGAGCTGATACTGGGTGTTATCCGTTAGAAACTCCATCGCCAAGTGCACGCCCTTGGCATCGCGGCCTTCGATCGGCAGGTCGCGGCCGGCGGTTGCGCCGCAGCAGAGCACGATGGAATCGAAATCCTTGCGGAGTTTTTCGGCGGTCCACTCGGAGTCATGCCCGATGTGCACGCCGGTTTTGAAAACAATGCCTTCTTCGGCGAGCAGGTTGACGCGGCGCTGCACGACTTCCTCCTTGTCGAGCTTCATGTTGGGGATGCCATACATGAGAAGTCCGCCGATGCGGTCAGCGCGCTCGAAGACAGTCACGCTGTGGCCGGCCTGGTTCAATTGGTCGGCGCAGGCAAGGCCGGCGGGACCGGAACCGACAACGGCGACTTTCCTGCCGGTGCGTTTTTCCGGGATGCGGGGTGTCACCCAACCTTCTTCCCAACCTTTGTCGATGATGGCGCACTCGTTGTTCTTGATGGTGACGGGCGGTTCGATCACGCCAAGCACGCAGGAACCTTCGCAAGGAGCCGGGCAGACGCGGCCGGTGAACTCCGGGAAGTTGTTGGTCTTGTGAAGGCGCTCCAGCGCCTCCTTCCAGCGGCCGCGGAAAATCAGATCGTTCCACTCGGGAATCAGGTTGTTAACCGGGCAGCCGGAGGCCATCCCGGAAACGATGTGTCCTGTGTGGCAGAACGGAGTGCCGCAGTCCATGCAGCGCGCGCCTTGAGCGGCGCGTTCCTTGTCGTCGCCGTGGATTTTGAATTCGCGCCAGTTTTTCAGGCGTTCGATCGGTGCGAGTTCGGAATCCGTCTTGCGCGGGATTTCCATGAATCCGGTAGGCTTGCCCATATTAAAGTTTTCTAGTGTTCAGTTTTCAGTGTTCAGAGAGACGCAAGACACAAGACTGCAAGATTCAAGAAAAGAGGTGCTGAAGCGCGGATCATGGACTCTTCTCTTGCGTCTTGTGTCTTGAAGTCTTGGGTCTTTGTCAGTTTCCGCCGACGCGTGAGAGGTCCTTGAGGTTTTCCTCAAAGGCGGCCATGGCGGCTTCGTCGCCGGAGAGTCCTTGTTCTTCGACCTTGCGGAAGCATTCCAGCATGCGCTCGTAGTCGCGCGGGAAGACCTTGAAGAATTTGGGTAGCTCGGCATCCCAGTGGTCCAGGAGGAATTTGCCGCGGGCGGAGCCGGTGAGCTCGACGTGTTTTTCGATCTCGGCTTTTACATTGGCGATGTCGGAGTCGCCGCACTCGATGAGGCGGTAGAGGTTGACCATCTCCTTGTTGAGACGTTTCTCGAACAAGCCATCGATGTCATAAACATAAGCGACGCCGCCGGACATGCCGGCCGCGAAGTTGCGGCCGGTCTCACCGAGCACAATCACCTGGCCGCCGGTCATGTATTCGCAGCCGTGGTCACCAACTCCTTCGACGACCGTTTTGACGCCGGAGTTGCGAACGCAGAAGCGCTCGCCGGCGATGCCATTGATGTAGGCGCTGCCGGTGGTAGCGCCGTAGAAGGCGACGTTGCCGATGAGGATGTTTTCCTCCGCCTTGAACGAGGAGCCCTTGGGCGGATAGATGATGATTTTCGCGCCGGAGAGTCCCTTGCCGACGTAGTCGTTGGCATCGCCTTCCAGTTCAAAGGTCATGCCGGGCGGGCAGAAGGCACCGAGTGACTGGCCGGCGCTGCCGGTGAACTTGAGATGAATCGTGTCCTCGGGCAGTCCCTGGCCGCCGTGCTTGCGGGTGAGCTCACTGCCAGTGATGGTGCCGACCACGCGGTTGATGTTGATGATCGGCAGCTCGGCGCGGACCTTTTCGCCGCGTTCGATGGCGGGTTTGCAGAGTTTCATCAGCATCGTCATGTCGAGCGACTTCTCGAGTCCGTGGTCCTGGACCTTGGTGCAATAGGTGCCGACTTCATCGCCGACGTCCGGCTTGTGGAAGATGGTGGTGAGGTCCACGCCTGCGGCCTTCCAGTGGTCGGCAGCCTCGCGGGTGTCGAGGCAATCGACCTGACCGACCATTTCCTGGATGCTGCGGAAACCGAGTTCTGCCATGATTTCGCGCATTTCCATGGCGATAAAGGTCATGAAGTTCACCACGTGCTCGGGCTTGCCCATGAAGTTTTTGCGCAGCTTGGGATCCTGGGTGGCGACGCCGACCGGGCAGGTGTTCTTCTGGCAGACGCGCATCATCAGGCAGCCCACGGAAACCAGAGGCGCGGTGGCGAATCCGTATTCCTCGGCACCTAACAGTGCGGCGATCGCCACGTCGCGGCCGGTCTTGAGCTGGCCGTCGGTTTCGAGAACGACACGCGAGCGGAGGTCGTTCAAGAGGAGGATCTGGTTGGTTTCGGCGAGGCCGAGTTCCCATGGAGCGCCGGCATTATAGATCGACGAAGTGGGGGATGCTCCCGTGCCGCCGTCGTGGCCGGCGATGAGGATGACATCCGCGTGGGCCTTGGCAACGCCTGCGGCGATGGTTCCGACGCCGACTTCCGCGACCAGCTTGACGTTGATGCGGGCGCGCGGGTTGGCGTTCTTGAGGTCGTGGATCAATTCCGCGAGGTCCTCGATACTATAGATATCGTGGTGCGGGGGAGGGGAGACGAGGCCCACGCCGGGGGTTGAGTGGCGGACCTTGGCGATCCATGGATAGACTTTGGAGCCGGGCAGTTCGCCGCCTTCGCCGGGCTTGGCACCCTGCGAGATCTTGATCTGGATTTCGTCGGCATTGACCAGATACTCGCTGGTGACGCCGAAGCGGCCGGAGGCGACCTGTTTGATGGCGGAGCGCTTGCTATCGCCGTTCGGCATGGGCTTGAATCGTTCCGGGTCCTCGCCGCCTTCGCCGGTGTTCGACTTGCCGCCAAGGCGGTTCATGGCGATGGCGAGCGTTTCGTGGGCCTCCTGGGAGATCGAGCCATAGGACATGGCACCGGTCTTGAAGCGTTTGGTGATGGCTTCGACGGTCTCGACTTCCTCGATCGGCACAGGCGTGCGCTTGTTCTTGAACTTCATCAAGCCGCGCAGGGTCGAGAGGTTCTCGCTCTGGTCGTTGATCTTGCGTGCGTATTGTTTGTAAACGTCGTAGCTACCGGTGCGCACCGCCTTTTGGAGAAGGTGGATGGTTTCCGGATTGAAGAGGTGGAATTCGCCGTCCTTGCGCCATTGATAGGTGCCGCCGGATTCAAGCGCGCGCTCCTCGGTCTCGATGTGGCGGTCCGGGAAGGCGGCGCGGTGGCGGATGAGAGCCTCCTCGGCGATCTGGTCGATGCCGGAGCCCTTGCAACGGCTGGAAGTGCCGCTGAAGTATTTGTTCACCACGTCGAGCTTGAGACCGATGGTTTCGAAAATCTGCGCGCCGCGATAGGAGGCGACGGTGGAGATGCCCATCTTGGCCATGGTCTTGACCACACCCTTGATGGAGCCTTTGAGGTAGTTGTAAACCGCCTTGTCGAAATCCACGTCGAGCATGTTTTCCTCGATCATGTGGTGGATGCAATCGAAGGCCATGTAGGGGTTGATGGCATCCGCGCCGTAGCCGATGAGGGTGGAGAAGTGGTGGACTTCCCGCGCTTCGCCGGTTTCCAGGATGATGGAAACCATGGTGCGGGTGCCGGAGCGCACCAGGTGGTGGTGAAGTCCGCCCATCACCAGCAGGGTGGGCATCGCGGCATGGCGGGCGTCGATGTTGCGGTCGGAAATGATGAGGATATTGCAACCGGATTCGATGGCGTCATCCGCGGCCTTGCA
>CAXNHR010000118.1:0-7126 GCA_964202135.1 Luteolibacter sp.
ACTTTACAGACGGAGCGGTGATCGGCAGCCGGAGCTTTGTCGATGAGTTGTTTCATAGCGCGAGGGAACGCTTCGGGCCTCAGCGCAAGAACGGAGCAAGGAAACTGCGAGGCCCCGGAAGCGCGGCGGCCGGACGGCTGTGGAGCGCGCGTGACTTGCGTCGGGATTGACGATGAGGAAGCGTTCGTCACCCCGGGACGACAAAACTGATGAAGGTTTGTTTCGCTTGTTCCGCTGGTTCCGGCGGTTAGAGTTGCGGCATGTTCTTTCACGGCTTCACGGCGGAAACGTGGCTTGGCGTGATCGCTGTGTTGCTGTTTTACATCGTTGGCATACTGCATGTGCTGCACGCCCTGATGCACGTTCGCACCTCGCAGGGAACCATTGCGTGGGTGATCTCGCTGGTGACCGTGCCGTTCCTGGCGATTCCTCTCTATTGGTTGTTGGGGCGCACGCGTTTTTCAGGAAATGTCGGTGGTCGGCGTGAGAAGGACCACCGCCTTGGCAGGATCGCGAGTTCGATGCATGAGAGCTTGCGCGAGCTTGAAGTGGATATCCCCGAGGACGATGCCTTCGAGCGTGCGGCGCGTCTGTTAGGAGGGCTGCCTTTCACCCGTGGAAACCGCCTCACTCCGTTGATCGATGGCGAGGAGACTTTTGAGCGGATTTTCAAAGTCATCGGCGAGGCACGCAGTTATCTGTGCGTGAATTTTTTCATCGTGAAAAACGACACTCTCGGGGTTCGTTTCCAGCAGGCGCTCATCGAGCGGGCCCGTGCGGGAGTGAGAGTCTATTTCCTGTTTGATGAAATCGGATCGCACAAGCTGCCGCGGCGTTTTCTGCGCGAACTTCGTGATGCCGGCGTGGAGTGCCATTCCTTCGGCATCAACCGCTATTGGTGGTCGCGCCTACAGCTCAATTTCCGCAATCACCGCAAGATCGTGGTGAGCGATGGCGAGGTGGCGTTGATCGGCGGCTTGAACGTGGGCGACGAGTATCTCGGGCGCGACCAACGGTTTGGCGCATGGCGGGACACGCACTTGGAAATGCGGGGCCCGGTGGTGCAGGCGGTGCAGTTGGTGTTTCTCGAGGATTGGTTCTGGGCGGCAAACCAGGTGCCGGATTTGCATTGGGAAACCAAGCCGGAGGAGGCTGATCAAGTGGCGGCGATCATTCCCACCGGGCCGTCCGATCCTGCGGATTCCTGGCAGTTGATTGTGGCCGAAGCGGCGAACTCCGCTCGTCAGAAGCTATGGATTGCCTCGCCGTATTTCGTGCCGGACGAGGGTGTGCTCACCGCGCTTCAGGCCGCGGCGATCCGCGGCGTGGACGTACGCATCTTGATTCCCGAACGACCTGACCACCTCATGGTTTGGTTGTCCGCGTTTTCGTATTACGAACAATCGCTGCCATTCGGGGTGAGGATATTCCGCTATCACCGCGGATTCCTGCATCAAAAGGTGATGCTGATCGACCAACGTCTGGCGGCGGTCGGCACGGCGAATCTCGACAACCGTTCGTTCCGTCTGAATTTCGAGATCACCGCATTTTCCACAGACAGGCGTTTCGTGCATCAAATCACGGAAATGCTGCAGGTGGACTTCGAGCAAGCCCGCGAGGCGAACGTGAGGGATTTCACAGGCAGGTCTTTTCTATTCCGTGCCGCGTGCCGGGCGGCGCGTTTGTTCGCACCGATTCAGTGAGAAAAAACAGACTCAGCGCATCGCGACGCGTCCGAGGTCCGGGCGCTGGCGCACGATGTTGGCGAGCATCTGACGGCAATGTGGGTGTTTGGTGCGCTGGGCGAGGATTTCCGCACTGCGGTTGAAGGAGCCCCACTGGACGATGGTCAGTTCCACATTTCTCCGGCCCCAAAGGTTCATCACATCCTTGTTCGGCTTGTAAATATCGACGGTGCCGGTGCCGGTGAGGGCCGAGCCGTAGTCGTCCACCACGTAAAGATAAGGCAAGCCCTTGATGCGGAAGGTGGTGCCCACCGGATAGAACGACCAATCTGCGGCGGCGCTGCGGACGCGGTTGGTGTAACGTAGAGGGGTGCCGGTGGCGTTCTTGCTGCCGTAGATCAAGTGATCATCCTCACTGCACGTGTAGGCGGTAGTGCGGACGACGCGCCGACGCTCGCTGAATGTGTAAACCGGCATTGAGTGTTTGTCGCGCGGTTTGGAAGCGGCCGCAGCGACCATTTCAGATGAGGGCCCGGGCAGGGTGAAATTCCTGTTTCCGGAGTCTGCGCCACGGATTTTGTCTTTGGACAGAATGGCGATGCCGTTACTGCCACAACTACTGAAAAGTGCGGCGGCGACTGTCAGGGATGCTAGAAAAACAAGGCGGGAAATCATGCGTCCGGGGATCAAGGGATGGTGTGGGGAGAGCGTCTGATGATGTGACGCATGGCCAAAAGCAACGTTCCTATAGGGTCTTATCCCACCCCCGGCAAACGGAAAAAACCGTTGTTAGAGGCTTTTTTAGGCATTTGTAAATACAAGCGTCTCTCCAATTCATTGCAGTCCGCTGATCGCTGTCAGCGAAAATGGTGCACGAGGACGGGATCGAACCGCCGACCGACCGGGTGTAAACCGGTTGCTCTACCGCTGAGCTACTCGTGCCCGGCAGGCCGGGAAGCTGGCGGAAGTGCGGCGCGGGATCAAGCCCGGATCAGAGTTGGTGCTCAAAACTGTCTTGAATGACTACATGCCTGCGGTTTTGCGGTGAAAAACATCCCATATTGAGATGCCTCGTCCGCTGGTAAATCCGCGGTTTCGGGTTTGCGAATCTTGAAATTGCGGCATGGTTGCGGCCGTGGATTCACTCACACAGGCGACGCTGGGAGCAGCGGTCGGGGAAATGATGTTGGGCAAGCGGCTGGGCAACCGGGCGCTGGCGTGGGGTGCCTTGTTCGGCACGCTGCCGGATCTGGATGTGGTGGTGGCTCCGCTTCTCGACAATGCGGCCAACCTGTGGTGGCACCGCGGGCCGAGCCATTCGTTGCTGGTGATGATGCTCGCTTCATGGGGCTTGTCGGCATGGCTGGCGAAATTGTGGAAACGCGACAAGATCAGCCGTGTGCGGGCAGGCTGGTTTGTCTTCGCAGTGTGGAGCACGCATGTGTTGATCGATTGTTTCACGGTCTATGGGACCTCGGTGCTGTGGCCGTTTTCGGATCACCGTGTGGGTTTCAACCATCTGTTCATCATCGATTTCTTTTTCACGATGCCGATGTTGGTGGCGCTGGTCTGGCTGGCGTTCCTGCGCAACAAGAAGCAGCTGCCGAAGCGGCGCAGACTGAATGCCTTGGGACTTGGAATTGCCTCGGCCTACGCCTTGTTGAGCGTGGGCATGAAGTTCGTGGCATCGGCCGGATTCGAGGCGGATCTGGCGCGGCGCGGAGTGGAATTCCAGCGCCGGATGGAAGCGCCGACGCCGTTCAACATCATCCTATGGCGCTCGGTGGTGGATCGTGGCGATGAATTCTGGGTGGGATACCGCACGGTGTTCGAGCGGCGTGACACGCCGGTGCGCTGGACGGTTTACCCGCGCGGGGCGGAGGCGCTGGCCGGCATGGAGGAGCTTCGCGAGGTGAAAACGATCCAATGGTTTTCCGACGGTTGGTGGATCGCGCGGCGGCATGCGAAAGGCGCGTGGATGGGTGATCTGCGATTTGGCGAGTCCCGCGTGTGGGGTGCCAAAAAAGGCATGGTGGACAGCCGGCCGGCCTTTGCTTGGAACGTGTTGCCGCAGGATGATGGCGAGCGCTTGCGTTCGTTCCACCCGGCGCGCACCGATGCCGGCGGCACGCTGCGGCGCATGGGCCGGCGGATGGTGGGCATGCGCGACGAGTGGGAGGCGATCCCGCGGCTGGCGGGTGTGACGGGGAGCCTGCCGGAGTTTCTCGCAGTGGAGGAATGAAGCTGGAGCAGGCCGCAAATCCATGCTTTTTTCCGCAGAAAAATGGGCTATGGCTATGCCGGTGCGAACGATTACTGTCATGTGGCTGGCGGCCTGCGCCCTGGCAGCCGCCGCCGATCCCGGGGAAACGGCCGTCGATTTCCTGGAAAAAGTCCGTGCCGGAGCCGTCAATCTCGAACCCGGCGGCGATACCGCGATCTCGGCGCAGACGAGTGCCAGCAAGCGCCGGGAAATCGCGCGGCGCTTGGACCGCATGGCGCGCGATCTCGGCAGCGACCCGCTCGAAGCAGGCGCGGTGCGGATCGATGGCGAACTGGCTGCGGTGCTGGTGCGCAAGATTGGCGGCTTCGATCCCGGGCGCATGCAGGTGTTTCCCGTCGCCTTGATTAAACGTGGCGAGGCATGGGCTGCGGCCCCGGTGCCGGCGTCGTTTGAAAACACCGGCTACGGATACGGCACCGCACTGCGCCAGCGTAGTGCGGCCTTGCAAAACTGGATGCTGCGCGAGCAGGTGCTCGATTTGGCGCTGCTGCGTGATCAATCGGTGGATCGGATGCGCCGCAAGATCGAGGCCAGCCTGCCGGGCGGCACCTTGCGCGGTCTCGGGTCGAAGCAAACCGGCGAGCGTTTCCTGAGCGCCTGTGCGCGCCAGGATTTGCCGGAAATCCTCGGTCTGCTCGGAGGACTCGCCAGTCCGCTGCCCGATGATTGGTCGCTGCGCATCAAGGCCGCCGAGACCGCGGTGAGCACCGCCGGGGCCAAGCGTCCGTGGCGTATGTTGATGTCCAAGGAAGTCCTGCGGGCGCTCGTCCATCACGAGGAGGATGAAAATCAGGCGCTGGTTTCCATTGCCTGCCTCGATTCCACCGGTGGCTCGCCGCAACCCGGAAGCCCGCGCATCGAGCTGGTGCACCTCGAACTTAGCAAATCGGCCGGCGGACTCTGGCGGATCGATCCCCCGGAATATTTCCTACATCCATCCGTGGAAAACGAACAAGCGCTCGATGAAATCATCGATGCCGAACTCTTGGACGCCTTTCCCACGAAACTGGCGGAGCTGCACCCACCACTGCCGGAAGACAGCGCGCAGGCGGCCAGCGAGCGTTTGATCGGCCATTTGCAAAGCGACGGTCTAGCCCAACTGTTGCGGCTGATCCGCCCCGCGGAAGAGGGTGAAAGTGCGCGCGAAAGCCTGCTCAGTGCCACCCGGCTGTGGCGCACGATACGCGAACCCGGCGGCGGGCGGCACATCGTTCCACTGGCCCTGCACACGGAGGACGGCAAAGCCGTGGCGATCTGGCACTTGTTTGCCGCCCGCAGCCCGGACCGGCTGGATTTGCGCACGGTTTACTTCGAACAAAGCCCGCAAGGATGGTTCTGGGCGCCCCGGCCGCGCGAGGAAAGCGAGGCTGTCCTGCGCGATTGGACCGACCAACAAGCCCAGCACTGGCAGCAAAACTGGCAGGCTGAACTTTTCTTGGAATCCCCCGAACTGGAGATCCTGCCGCAAGCCGGCGCACCCACCGAAGAACAGGCGCGCGCCACCGTGGACGCCTGGCACAAGGCCATCGCCAGCAGCGATGTGACCACCGCATTGCGGCTCACCGCCTTTTTGAAAAAACCCGACAGCAAAACCACCGTGCTGCGCAATCTCGGCTACGAAATCACCGGCAGCCCTCGCAATTCCAAGCCCTCCATCATCACCGGCGTCCACCGCGGTGAGATCTGGACCGCCGTCGGCGTCCGTACCTTCCCTGATGGCAAGCCGGCCCACCCGCTTTATCCGGTCGTCAGCACACCCGCCGGCCCCCGCATCCTGATCGAGGTCGATCTTTTCGCCTCGGAAAACCGCAGCCGCGATTTCCTCAACAAAACCGCGCTCGACCGCCTCAGCCACCTGCCGCCCGCCGCCGCCACCGAGTTGCGGCAACTGCTCGCGGACCATCAATCGACCATCGGAAAAGGTGGAGATCCCTGAATGATTTGGCGTCCTCCCGTTCGATCATCGCGCCGGTGCCATCCACGGTTTCCAGCGCGATGCGCAAAGAGATGCGCCCGCAAAATTATAAGGAGCGCACGGGATCTTCGGATCGGAATCGACTGAACCACATGGCAGTGCTGAAAGCATTTTAGTGCGAATTCCTTCTTGTAAATTAGCCAAGGCTAATTTACTTGCCCGTGGCGTATCCATGAAATTTTTCGGCAAAACCACCACCAGCACGACGAGGGTGCGGCTTGAAGACGCGTTGAAGCACTTGCTCGACTGCGACGAATCCGGGCGCGGTGCGACGGTCGATAGCCTCGCGGGGGCCCTCACGCAGCCGCGCGGCGAGGCTGCGGAAATTCTCGGCCAACTGCGCGGGCGGGGTCTGGCGACGGCCACCGGAGACGCGCATCACCTCACCGAGGACGGGCGTTTGTATGCCCTGCAAGTGGTGCGCACCCACCGGCTTTATGAAACCTGGCTGGCCCGTGAAACGAGCACTCCGGCGGTGGATTGGCACCGCGAGGCGCATAAGGCGGAACATCACTTGGAGGCGGGTGAAGTCGATGCGCTGGCCGACCGTTTGAACAACCCGCGTTTCGATCCGCACGGCGATCCGATTCCCACCCGCGAGGGAGAAATGCCGCGCCGCGTGCTGGTATCGCTGGCGTCGTGGCCGGATGGAAGTCCGGCGCGCATCGAGCACATCGAGGACGAACCCGAGTCCTTGTTTCTTCAGGCCGAGGCGCTGGGCTTCGCGCCGGGCACCCGCCTTGATGAACCCATGCACCTTGATGACGGCTCCATCGAATGTCGCGTCGAGGGACGAATCGTCACCATTCCCGCGGCAGTCACCACGCTGATCCACGTGGCCGGGCCCGGGCCGGAGGATCAACCGCCCGCATGCCTGGCCCGCTTGTCCGATCTGCCGGTGGGGGGCGAGGCGCTGGTTTACGCGCTTGCACCCTCGTGCACCGGGTCGGAGCGCCGCCGCCTGCTGGATCTCGGCGTGGTGCCCGGCACGCGCATCCGCTGCGAGTTCGCCAGCCCCTTCGGCACACCGCGCAGTTATGACATCCGCGGCGCGCTCATCGCCCTGCGCGACCATCAGGCGGAGCGCATCCTGATCCACCAACCTGTGGCCCCAACAAGCGCATGAACACACCGGACTCTCACGAAGCGGGCGAGGCCTGCCTGGCATGCCCGTCACGCTTC
>CAXNHR010000119.1:0-6760 GCA_964202135.1 Luteolibacter sp.
GCGTGCCGGGATCGCCGCCACCGAGTGGCAGGGCTTCGCCGGCACCGGCACCGGCATCGAGTCCGGCATCGGCCCCGCCGCTGGCAGTGCCAGCCCGTGGGCGGCGGACGACGAAGTTGACCCCCTTGCGGGCGGGATCGAGCTCGGTGATATCGAGCTCGGCGGAGCGCAGGCGGAGGAAGTCGATGGCTTCCTCGACGGTGGTGTCCTCGAAATCGATGCTCGGGATGATGATGGTGCGCAGTTTATTGGTGATGTAGGCAACTCCGGTGCCATCGGTGGAGCCGGGCAAGGTTCCTATGGGAAGCTCGGGGGCGTCGGCCGGGACGGTAAGTTCCCAGGCGGCATCCACTTGGGAGAGCAACTCGGCGCGGGTTTGATCGAAGGCGGCGCGGTAGTAGTCCGACTTGGCGGCGGCGAGGCGCTCCATGCCGCGGCGGGCGGCGGAGTTATAGGGATCGACGCGGAGCACGTTTTCGTATTCGCGCTTGGCCTCGTCGAACTTGCCGAGATTGAAATTGCCTTCAGCGGTATAAAGGGTGCGGCGGACCTGATCGACGTTCTGGGAATGCTCGTAAGTGAGCGCGGGATTGGTGCGGATGGGATCGTCCAGATAGCCGAGCTCGCGCTTGGCGAGGGCGTTGTTGGGATCCACGGCAATGACGTTGTCGAGCAGGGTGCGGGCCTCGGCGTATTTGCCCACCTTGCGGTGCTGCATGGAGAGCGCCACGCTGGCATCGGCAAGATGTTCGGCAAAACTCTGGCGGCGGTCGGCAAGCATCGGCGCTTCGGGCAGCTTCTGGATTGCCTGCGAGTATTTGTCCACGGCTTGCTGGTAATCGCCCTTGGCATAGGCCTCACGGCCTTCGGCAAGCAAGCGGTCCGCCTCGGCCACGTCATTCTGGCGGCGGATCATTTCGCGCTGTGCGAGACTGCTGAAGCCAGAGCCAGCTTCTCCGGCGTTTGCCACGGTAGTGACGACTGGCATGGTGGATGCGGCTGCCATCAACGCGATGGCGGTGCGACTTGGACGATACAATTGCGTATGTTGCATGGTGGGCTGAGGTTTACTGGCGAGGTTTGTACGATTTGAAAAGGGATTTTTGAGATGATTTTAAGGAGTGAGGGTGGGGAAGGAGCCCTTGCGGATTTCCACGCTGCGACGGTTTCCGGCGGCATCGGGATATTCGACGGTGACGGAGTCCGGCGTGACACTCTTAAGCAGGTAGTTTTTCTCCGCAGCATCGGGCGGCAGGGCGAAGGTGGTGTTCTCCTCAACCATGAACTCCGTGCCTGCCTTGCCCACCGCTTCCAGGGTGAACACCGCGGTGCGGTCGTATTTGAGGTGATCGTTCTTGCGCTCGTCATCCGCAAGCGGAGATGGGAATTCATAAACCAGGCCTTTTTTGTTAGGCCGCTGGTCCTCGATGCGGACGATGGTGACGTCCATCTCGATGTTGATCTTCGGTTTGAGTTCCTTGCGGACTTCCGCACCGAGCAGCTTGAAACGGCCTTTCATCGGCTCCTTGCTGAAGAAGATCTCACCAGGGCCGATCATTTCGGCGGCCGTGATACGGTTCTTGCCGCCCTTGCCGTCCTCATAATTGAAGGGGAACTTGCCGTCGGATCCATAACCGGGGCGGAGCACCCAGACGAGGCTCTCGTCCCTTGCATACATCAGCTTGGCGATGAGCGGCGGGTGGGATTTGGCGGAGTTGGGGTCGGTCTGGGCGTCGAACTCCTCGCGGTTTGAGAAACCGTCCCCATCGGGATCCCGTGCGGGGGAATCGGCGTAACCGGGATCGAGGCGGTTGTCGATCCACCAGGTGTTGGGAATGGGCGGGTGGACAGGGGCGTCCTTCAGCAGATCCACCGGTTTGTCCGGGGCGCTTTTGGCGACGAAAAGGGCGATGCCGGTGAAGAGGTTGACCGGGCGCTGTCCATCGAGGGCTTGCTTCCATGTGCGGTCGAGTTTCATCGACTGCATGGTCATGGGGATTTGCTGGGCATCGGGCACGGCGGTGTTGTTGTTACCGGCACCTTTGAGGCCGAGACCGAAATCCTCATTGACTCCGCCGTATTTCGACCAACCAAAGTAGGCAAGTCCGAGAGCCAGCACGACGGCTCCGCCAAGGGCGGCTTTTTCGTAATTGTTGGAAAACCAGGACATGGGAAATGGACTTGGGATCGGAAATCAGGGAAGCGGTTTCGCGGGAAGGAACTGCAGGAGATCCAGCCGGAGGAAGACTTGGACCTCCTCATTGCCAAGGACTTGGGCAAGGATGCGGCTGGAATCCGCGGGAGCTGGAGGCGGCGTAGGAGCGGTCGGAGCAGCAGGTTTGTCGCCAGCAGCAGCGGGTTTGTCGCCAGCGGCGGCCGCGTCATCGCCGGGCAGGACGAAGGCACCACCGAAGATGTCCGTGACGGCCGGCGCGGCACCGGCGGCTGCGGCGGCAGCGGGGGCTTCGAATTTGGCATCGGCGGCACGCGGTGGTTCCTTCTTGGCATTGGCGATGCGCAGCGAGCGGATCACGACAAAGCGGCCTTCCAGCTTGGTGATGGCGGAGAGAAAATCACGGACGGATTTTTCCGAGCCGGTGAAGGTGATTTCAAGCGGCAGCGGGCGGGCAACGTCCGCCGGTTGCGGTTGAAAGGGATTGCCCTGTTCTTCCGGGAGGGCAGGACGGTAGAGATTCTTGAGCTCGCTGGCACCGGATTTCGCAAGTGCGAGCATGAGGTCCTTGATTCCTCCGAGCTGGTATTCGAGAAGGCCGGTGGCATTGCCTCTGGCCAGCGTGGTCTTGTAATCCTCGAAGCCGGAGAAAAAGGCCTCAGGAACGGTGGTTTTCGATTCCGCGAAGGCTTGACGGACTTGGTCGTTTACGGACTTGAGGCGGTCAGTGAACTCCTGCGGCGAAATATTGGTAATTTCAGCCGTGCGGAACGGCTCAAAGGCCGCTTGCAGTTCCTTGATCGCGGCACGGTAGTCATCAAGCGCCTTGCTCTTGCCGTCGCGGTTTTCAGCGCGGGGATAGAGTGCGAGTCTTTCGAAGTTCGAGGCCTCCGAGGCCGCGGTGTCGAACTCCTGCTTGGCTTGAACGTAGCTGGAGGCGCCCTTGGATCCCACGATGTAGATGAGAATGATGCCGACGAGGGTGCCGCCGATGAGGGCTACCAGAAACTTGTTGTCCTTGATCCAGGTCATATGAAGAAAAGGCGGGTGGTTGCAGGCGTCACTTGATGGCCACCTCGCGGGCCAGCGGAAGGGTGATTTCGAATGGCAGGCCGAGTTCCCCGGGCTTGCCGGTCACGGTGATGTCCAGGATTTGCTCGTCGCTGAGGACGACATCCGCGCCATTGGAATCCTTGACGGTGAAGCGGAAGCTGCCGGGCTTTTCGCGCAAATGGTTGAGCAGCACGGAAACGACGTTCTGACTTCTGGGGTTTTCACGCCAGAAACCCTTGATGCGCAGGGCGTTTGCGGTGGCTGCGGCGGGTGGTGGTGCCGCTTTGCCGCGCTGGGGCTGGGGTGCCTCGACCCGGATGTCGGCAAGCGAGGAGACGCCGAATTTGGCGTTGGCAAAATCCGGTTTGACGACGGATCGCCCATTGGCTGCTTTTTTGCCCGCAGGTGCCTCGGCAGACTGCTTCATGAAGGGGTCATAGCCTTGAATCGGCTCGAAATCCGTCAGCCATACGGCATCGCTCGCAAAGGCCTGACGCAGTTCGGCGAGAAGGTCCATCCAGAACACATGATCGGACTCGACGCCGGTGTAGGCCGTGGCGATCTGCCGCAGGGCGGCTTCTTTTTTGAGCAGACCGTCGATCTCGACTTTGACGGGGGCGAGCGAGTCGCGCTGCTCGGCCATGGTGCGGGCGAGATCCTGCGCGGATTTGGCGGCGATGTTCTGAAAGGCTGCCCATGCGCCCATTCCGCCGAGCAGCACGGCGGCGGCGGCGATGAGAAACGGTTTGCGGCGGTCTGCGGCGCGAGCCTGCTCAACCACGGCGGGCACAAGGTCGATGTTGATTTCGGATTTGCCGATGCCGCGCAGGCCGAGGCCGACAAGCTCCCCCATCAGGTGGCCTTCGCGTTGGATGATGGAGGGATCGACGCCCTTGCCGATGGCGAGGTTGCGCACCGGGTTGAAGTATTCCACCGGGAGGTTGAGTTTTTCCTGAAAGAATTCGAGCGTGTAGGGCAGGTTGGCACCGCCGCCGGCGAGCAGGATCCGCCGCGGGGCGCTGCCACCGTGCTGGCTGCGGTAGTAATTCGTGGTCCGCGCGATCTCCGCGGGCAGGCGGCTGAGCGCGTTGCGGATGACCATCGCCAAGGCCGCCACGGCCTCGTCGAGTTGCTCGGTGTGGCCGCCACCCAGGGCGACCAGGCCGTTGGAGATCTTCTGGTGCTCGGCATCGCTGAAGGAAACATTGTATTCCTTGGCAATGGCGGCGGTGATGGCGGAACCGCCGATGGCGATGCTGCGGGTGAAAAAGCGTTTGCCCTCGATGTAGAGCAGGTTGCTGGTCTTGGCGCCGATGTCGATGAGCAGAACCGGTTCCTCGGGATGCCCATAGGTCGAGCGGAAGGCATTGTAGAGAGCCATCGGGGCGACATCCACCTCCGCGGTGCCGAGACCGCATTCGTTGACGGCGCTGTTGATCTCATCAAGCGCGTCGCTCTTGATTGCGACGATGGCCACTTCCTTCTCAGCGGCACCTTGGATGAGTTCGTAGTCCCAGACGACTTCCTGCAGGGGAAAGGGCACATGCTGCTGGGCTTCGAAGGTGACCAGTTGCTCGATATTGTCGTCCTGCAGCGGCGGCAGTTTGACAAAACGGGTGAAGACCGCCTGGCCGGAAATGGCGTAGCGTGCCTTGGTCTTGCCTACCTTGAGGCGGCCGGCGAGATCCGAGATGGCGACCCGTGTCTGGGCGATGCGCGAGGCATCCAGCGAGGGATCCGCCACGATGGATTCGGAGTCATATGCCTTGAGGATCAAGCCACCGTTTTTCGAGACCTCGAAAACGGCCATGCTAATGCGCTGGGAGCCGATGTTGAGTGCGACGCTAGTCTGAGTGTCAGCCATGGTGCGTGGGAAATGGGAGAAGGAAATGGCGCGGGGAATGCGAAGTGGCGACGCTTACTGAGAGGTCCGGGGATCGAGAACCTCCGCGTAGCGGTCCCACCACATGTTGCTGAAGGGAGTCTCGGACTTGCTGAGAAGCGGCACGGCGTCGTTGCGCGAAATCTTGTCGGACGGTGCATTCCACCAACCCGGTTTGAACCGGGTGCTGTCTTCGGCGACTTTCTCGCCATTGATGAGGATTTCGTAGCCAACCGCCTCGACGGCACCCTTGCCCGCGCGGTCCGAGCCGGTGAGACGCTTGATCGATGCCGGCGAGAGATAAACCGAGCAGAAGACATCCTCATTGAGCGGCACATTGACGTGCTCGATGTCGCGGGAGAGAAGCAGCATGGAGCCGGATTTTTCAGGATCCTTGATCGCGACATACCATTTGACGGTCATGCGGTCGCAGGTCTTGGACTTGGGCTCGGGGCTCATCGCCACGTTGACCTTGGTTTCGATTTCAAGCCAGTCCTTGGGCTTGAAGCCCTTTTGCTTGCCACCGGAAAACTGCGGCGAGGGCAGATCGTCGAACTCGGGCTTGGCGGCGGTGACTTTCGCTGCCTGTCCGAGGGCGTTGCCAATCGACAAGCTGGAAATGACTGCGAATGCGGTGAGGGGAAGGAGTTTTCGAAGCAGTGCGTTCATGCGGTCGGGGTTTAAGAAGAAGCTAGGGAATCGGATTTCGGGTTGGCCAGAGAAAATCTCGATTTTTGCAAAAATTTCATCGCTTGTAAATACGACGCGAGCTTGACACACGACAAGCGGTTGACGCAGCGCCGTCCTCGACGCATCACTAGGCCATGGATAATGCGGAATTTTTACCGGGTGACGGACGCGCCAAAGTGGTGGGCAGTTTCGGCGGCCCGGAGGACCTGCGGCAGGCGCAGGCCGCCACGTTGCGCTCGTTCTGTGATCTGGCGGAAATACGGTTGGATCTGCTGGGCTCCGGTGACGGCCGTGTGGAAAGCAGCACATGGGCGCATCTGGCGGGCGTGCCACTGCTGTTCACCGCGCGCCGTGGCGAGGAAGGCGGCCATGGCGATTTGGCCGCGGCACAGCGCTTGAAGCTGTTGCAATGCGCGCTGGATGATGCGGCGTACATCGATATCGAGGTGGCCGGCATCGTCGAAATGGCCGGGTTGTTAGAAACCCTGCAAGTCCGCGGCATCCCCTGGATCGCCTCGTTTCATGATTTCGGCAAACTGCCGGAGACCACCGTGCTGGCCGCCGCGGCGAGCCGGGCACAGGCTGCCGGCGCGAGTGTGTTCAAGGCCGCCGCGATGCTGCACGGTCCCGCCGACATGGCGCGATTGGCGGACTTCCAGCTCGCGGATCACGGCATTCCCGTTGCTACCATGGGCATGGGACCGCTCGCTCCGGTCTCGCGGCTGCTCTGCGCCCAGTGCGGCAGTGTGTTGAACTACGGCTACCTCGGTAAAACCCCCACCGCGCCGGGCCAGTGGGACGCGGGGTTTCTCAAACAAGCGATCACGCGACTGGCGGCGTTTCCCGGCGAAGATGCCGGATCGTAGATTGTGGATCGTAGATTGTGGATCGTAGATTGTGGATCGTAGATTGTGGATCGTAGATTGTGGATCGTAGATTGTGGATCGTAGATTGTGGATCGT
>CAXNHR010000120.1:0-6651 GCA_964202135.1 Luteolibacter sp.
GCCGCAGCGTCGCGGGCGAGACTTGCAGATGGCCTGCCAGCTCCTGGGTGCCGATGCGCTGCTGCTTGCGCAGAAGGTCCAGGATCAAGCGCTGACGCTCGTGAGCGAACATGAGCGAATACGATGGAAACGATCAGCCAAGGTCAAGCGGAAACGTTCACGAAGCAGACCAGTGAGATGGTCCCCTGAGCGGAGCCAAGCGCGGGCTCTTGAGTATGAGGCATGACGGCGGCTCCCTATCAGACTTCTGAGACAAATGAAGTCCAGGGGCGGATCCGGTCTTCCCGCTGGTTGACAAGGCGGGGCCGGATTCGCACATTCCGTCGCGTGACGTCCGATCTCAAACACTCGCCGCTCGAAGCCGCCCATCAGGCGCTCGGCGCGCGCCTCGTCCCCTTCGCCGGGTGGAACATGCCGGTGCAATACTCGTCGATCATCGACGAGCACCACGCCGTGCGCTCCGAGGTCGGGATTTTCGACATTTCCCACATGGGTCAGTTCCTCGTCAGCGGCCCCGCTGCCGAAGCGTGGCTCAACCGGATGTTGACCAACAACATTTCCAAACTCGCCCCCGGCCAGGGCCAATACACGATCCTGCTCAATGAAAACGGAGGCGTGATCGACGACCTCATCGCCTACCGCACCGGAGAAACCGACTGGTTCCTCGTGGTGAACGCCTCGATGATCGAGGAGGACTTTTTCTGGATGGCCTCCCATCAGGACGAGAACGCCACGCTGCGCAACGAAAGCGACCTGTGGGCCGGCATGGCCATTCAGGGTCCGCTGGCCGCGGAAATTTTTGCGAAAGTCTGCCCCGGTGAAACCCTGCCGGTTCGAAACGGCATCGCCACCACCGCATCCGGAGCCATCGTCTGCCGCACCGGCTACACCGGCGAGGACGGTTTTGAGTTCTTCTGCCCGGCCGCCGAGGGCATCTCGTGGTGGGAGAAGTTTCTCGCAGCCGGTGCCGCGCCCTGCGGCTTGGGCGCGCGCGACACGCTACGCCTCGAAATGGGCTACCCGCTCAATGGCAACGACCTCTCGCCCGAGCGCACGCCCATCGAGGCCGGTCTCGGTTTCTTCTGTGATCTCGATAAAGGCGACTTCATCGGCCGCGAAACCCTCGCCCGCCAGAAAGCCGAGGGGCCGGCCGTGAAACTCACCGCCCTCCAATACACCGACAAAGGTCCCCCGCCCCGCGCCCACTACCCGGTCGTTTCCGCGGAAGGCGAAGTCATCGGCGAACTTGCCAGCGGCGCTCTCTCCCCTTCACTCATGACCGGCATCGGCATGGCTTACCTTCCCACAGGGTTTTCCAAGCCCGGCACCGCACTGCAAATCGACGTCCGCGGCAGGTTGTTTCCCGCCACCGTGGCGAAGAAGCCGTTTTACAAACACACCCCATGAACATCCCCACCGACCTCCGCTACTGCCCGTCCCACGAATGGCTGCGCCTTGATGGCGACACCGCCACCGTTGGCATTTCCGATCACGCCCAGGAAGAACTCACTGACGTGGTCTTTGTCGAACTCCCCGCCCTCGGCCGCACGGTCGATGCGGGCGATCCGTCCGCCGTGGTCGAATCCGTGAAAGCCGCCAGCGACATCTACGCGCCCGTCGGCGGCGAGATCGTGGAGGTGAACCCGGAGGTCGAGGCCGATCCCTCACTGGTGAACACCGATCCCTACGGCAAGGGCTGGATCTTCAAACTCCGCGTCAAGAACGCGGCGGACGTTTCCACCCTGATGGATGCCGCGGCTTACGAGGCGCACATCTCCTGAGCGGCTGCGAAAATAGCCATGGCGCACCTAGGAATCGCCGTTTAGGGTTCTCATGGACAAAAACCGCTCCAAAAGGCGCGGAGGCGTTTCCTTGGTGGGAAGCGCGTGTCCAAAACACCAACCCGAACGACGATGAAAACGAAAACGTTCGCATGTTTGGCAGGGCTTGCCCTTGCCACCGCCGCACAGGCGGGAACTCCGGCCAATGAAATGGCGCCAGCACCCGAATCCGGGCTCTGGCAGTGGTTTATCGGTGGCTCCGTGGGCTACCTCACCGATCTGGAAGAGGCCATGTATGGCCTGCAAGTCGGCATGGAATACCAAACACCTGGCGCACAGGCGAGCCATGCCATTTATCTGGAAGTCGGATACACTCAGGATGATGCCAGCTATAGCGATGTGCCGCCCGCCGGTATTACCGGAGGCATCAGCCGCTATGCCTCGCTGGATCTGGACATCATTCCGATCACGCTGAACTACAAGTATCAGACGGCTTTCACGGATCGCCTCAACGGCTATGTCGGCCTTGGTGTGGGTGTGGCCATTCTGGACAGCTCGCTGGATTGGAGGTGGTCCCAGCTAACTAATCAGTTGGACACCGGCAGTGGCAGTGATGACGATTCAGAAGTCGTTTTCTACAGCCAAGTGTTCGCAGGCGTGGCCTATGACGTCACCGACTCCTTCGAAATCTTCGCGGGAGTGCGTTACATCCTCATGGACAATGAGGATCTGAAAGCCGACATCAAGAACGAGTCCATCAGCTACGAAGCCGGCATCGATGGCGACGTGCTCGTTGAATTGGGCATGCGCTACCGCTTCTGAGAAACCTGGCGGAAACCCCGTTTTTCCGGTCGTCATGGCGGGAGAGACCACGGTTTCCGCCACTCGCAACAAATCCCTTGGCAGGGTGCATCAGCGCTTTAGTGTCCCGGGCGTTGAACTTTTCGCGGATCATACTGGCCCTCACCCTGGCGTTCCCGCTGCTTGCCGGATGCAAGCGCGAGACGATGGTTGAGCGCGCCAATCGCGAAGGCATCATGCTCGTCGGCAACACCGCCGAGCCTCGCGCGCTCGACCTGCAACTCGTCACCGGCGTGCCGGAAAGCAAGATCATCTCCGCGCTTTTCGAGGGGCTCATCGGCAACCACCCGAGTGATGACGAGGCGCTCGAACCCGGCGTGGCCACCCGTTGGGAGCACAATGAGGACATGACCGAGTGGGTCTTCCACCTGCGCCCGGAAGCGAAGTGGTCGGACGGCGTGCCTCTCACCGCCGGGGACTTCATCTTTTCCTACCACCGGATGCTCAGTCCCGGTCTGGCCGCCGCCTACGCGCCGATGCTCCACTCGATCCGCAACGCGGAAGCCTACAACCGCGACCAGCGCGGATACATCCTCTGCGGTCTCGACGAGGATTTTCCCATCGCCTGGGAAACCCTCCGGCATGCCAACTTTTCGGGCGATCCCTCCATCGATGCCGGCGATCTTGCAAATCGCGATTTCAGCCAGCTTTCCGCCGATGAGAAAAAACGCCTGCTCGCCTCCCGCGGGCTCGACCGCCTGAACGCCGCCCAGCTTCAGGCGATTCTCGACGAACCGGCGCTCTTCGACTGGCCGGATGACATTCCCGGCGATGCCCGCACCCTGGTGGTCCGGCGGCTGTTAGAACATGTGGATGCCGATCTCTTCGATCTGGCAAAAATCGGCCTGCACGCGCCGGATCCCCACACACTGGTTGTGACATTGCGCGAACCCGTGCCCTATCTGCCGTCGATGGTCCGCCACAGCACCTGGTATCCGGTGCCGCGTCATGTGATCCTCGAATTCGGCAAGATGACGGACCGTTTCACCGATTGGTCGATGAAAGGCAACCTCGTCGGCAACGGCCCCTTCGAGTTGAAGGAATGGCGCTACAACCATTACATCGAAGTCCGGCGCAATCCGCATTACTGGGACGCGGCAAACGTCGGCCTCAACGGCATCCGTTTCCATCCCATCGAAAACCCCTACACCGAGACGCGGTCCTTCCTGGCAGGCCAGCTCCACACCACCTACAGCCTGCCCGCGGAGTTGCTGGGCAAGGTCCGCGCCAGCCACCCGCAGTATCTGCGCACCGAGCCCTACGTGGGCACCGTTTTCCTGCGCTTCAACACCACGCGCAAGGGCCTCGACAACCCGCAGGTGCGCCGGGCGCTCTCACTCGCCATCAACCGCGCGGAGTTATGCCAATACATTTATGAAGGCTTTACTCCGGCCACCACCATGACGCCGAAACTCGGCGATTACCGTGCGCCGGATGCGCTTGGGCACGATCTCGCCAAGGCCCGGCAGTTGCTTGCTGACGCCGGATTCCCGAATGGCAAGGGGCTGCCGTCCTATGCCATTCTCACCTCACGCCCGCACCCCGCCGTGGATGCGCTGCAGCAGACGTTCCGCAAGCTCGGCATCCGCGTGACCATCGAACAAAAAGACTGGGGCTCCTACATCGCCGCGCAGCAAAGCCTCAACTTCGACATGGCCATGGCCGGATGGATCGGCGATTACCTCGATCCCACCACCTTCCTCGACATGTGGACCCGCGACAACGGCAACAACAATACCGGATGGCACAGCGTGAAATACGAAGCCATGCTGCGCCAGGCCGCCCAACAGGCGGACCATGCAAGCCGCAATGCCATCCTCGCCCAGGCGGAAGGCATCCTCATGGACGAACTGCCGATCGCGCCCATCGCCTGGTATTCGCGCCTCTACCTGCACCGCCCGGAAGTCCGTGGCTGGCACCCGCTGGTGCTGGACAACCACCCGTGGAAAACCATCACCCTGCAACCCTGATCCGGCCCCTTCATGCTGCGTGATATTTCCAACCGACTGTTGCAGGGACTGCTCGTGCTCTTCGTGCTGGGCACGCTCACGTTTTTCCTGGTGCACGCGCTGCCATACGGTCCCTTCCAGGACGAAAAGGCCGTGCCGCCACATGTGATGGAGCGGCTGGAAAAACTCCATGGATATGACAAGCCACTGCTCACCCAATACGGGCTTCGCCTCAAAAACATCGTCCAGGGAAATCTCGGCGTGAGTATCAAGGTGATGGAAGGCCGCCAGGTCGGCGAGATCCTCGGCCAGGCATTTCCCGTCTCGCTCACGCTCGGGCTCGTCGCCATGTGCATCGCCGTTTCCATCGGCATCCCGGCGGGCATCTTCGCCGCCATTCGCAAGAACACCGCGGTCGATTATGCCATCATGGCGGTGGCGCTGTTAGGGATCTGCCTGCCCGCTTTCGTGATCGGCCCGCTGCTGGCCGAGTTCCTCGGCGGCAGGCTCGGCTGGTTCCCGGTGTCCGGTTGGAATCCGCACGATCCCTCATCGATGTTTCTACCGGCGCTCACCCTCGGGCTTGTGAGCGCCGCCTATCTTTCGCGTCTCACCCGCGCCGGGATGTTGGAAATCCTCAACCAGGATTTCATCCGCACCGCCCGCGCCAAAGGCCAGAAAGGCTCCATCATCATCATGCGCCACGCCCTGCGCGGCGGGCTGATCCCCTCCATCGCCTATCTCGGCCCGGCCTTCGCCGCCACCATAAGCGGCTCGGTGGTGGTGGAATCCATCTTCCAGGTCCCGGGCATCGGCAGGCTTTTCATCAAAGCCATCGAAACCGGCGACGAAACACTCATCATGGGACCGGTGCTGTTATACGGCAGCCTCATCGTCATCGCCAACTTCCTGGTGGACATGCTCCAGCTCTGGCTCAACCCCAGGTTGCGGACCGCCAAAGCCTCCTGAAACCGCATGGAGAAAACTTCCAACCACACCGAAGAAGAAGCCGGCCACTCACTGTGGAGCGACGCGTGGGCCCGCCTGCGCCGCAACCGAGCCGCGATGTGCGGCCTGGCCTTTCTCGGGTTCATCATCCTGCTTTGTTTCATCGTCCCATTCTTCCCCGCCCTGCCGGATCCGGCCGCGCAGAGCCTTCCTGACAAAAACTCCGGCCCTTCGTTGAGCCACTGGATGGGCACCGATCACCTCGGGCGCGATTTGTTTTCCCGCATCCTGCACGGCGGGCGCATCTCCATTCTCGTCGGCCTCATCACCACGATGGTTTCGCTGACCATCGGCGTGGCCGTCGGTGCCGTGGCCGGATACCTCGGCGGCAAGGTGGACGCCTTGCTGATGCGCACGGTGGATGTGCTCTATTCGCTGCCGTTTCTCATCATCGTCATCCTGTTTTCCGCGCTGGCGAAAGGTTATACCAATGACTTCACCGACTGGCTTGTGGATCTAACAGGATTGAACCGCGACGCCATCGCCCCCTTTACCAGCCTGATTCCGCTTTTCGTGGCCATCGGCGCGCTTTCCTGGCTGAACATTTCGCGCATCGTCCGCGCCTCGGTGCAGGACCTTGCCGGCCGCGAGTTTGTGGAGGCGGCCAAATCGCTCGGACTGCCGCACCACCGGATTCTGCTGCGCCACATCATCCCGAATGCCATCGGCCCGATCGTGGTCTATGCCACGCTCACCATCCCTTCGGTGATGCTTTTCGAGGCCACGCTCTCTTTTCTCGGCATGGGCGTCCAGCCGCCCTATTCGAGCTGGGGCATTCTCATCAAGGACGGCGCAGACCGTATGCTGTCCAATCCCCTGCTGCTTATTTTCCCCTCCATTTTCTTCATCCTCACCCTGCTCTCGCTCAACTTCCTCGGCGACGGCCTGCGCGACGCGCTCGACCCGAAGTCGGCGAAGGATTGAACCAAATCCATGCGCGCTTTGCTCGACATCCAGGATCTCAAAGTCCACTTCCACACCCGCGACGGGGTGGTGAAGGCGGTCGATGGCGTTTCGCTCAAAGTCGAGGCGGGACAAATCGCCGGCATCGT
>CAXNHR010000121.1:0-6562 GCA_964202135.1 Luteolibacter sp.
TGGCTGGACTACGGTGCCATGATGGCCGCGATGAAGGGCAAAAAGTGGGTGCTGGAGCCCCATTGCGTCGAGATCGCGGAAAACACCGCCCAAGCGAACATGTTCGAAACCTTGGAAGGATGGGTCGTTCCCATCACATTCGGCAAGGCGACCCAGGCCCGCGTGCTGCTGCGCAACATGCCGTTCATTTCCGGCAACTTGAGAGTCGAGTTGTTACATCCGGGCGTGAAGGAAGCGAAGACATTGCAGCCGAGTTTGAACGGCGATGTATTGGAGATCGATACCCCGCTTCACCGTGGTTGCGCGATGCTGAAGATCACACAAATTCCGTGAACCTGGACTTTGCCGGGATAGCCTCCGCGGCAGGCAGGATGCCCGCCTTGCGGGACTTGCTGGAAGACTATCCTCCGTTTTCCCGCGTTTCAGGCGCGGTATTTGCGCCATCAATCCCATAACGCTCCGCCAGCAATTGCGGGCTGTGGTTTACGAAGACCGAGGTGCCGAGCGGATGATGATCGCCCACCACGCGTTTCAGCGCGCGAAGGCATAACTCCATCAAGCGGCTGCCGGCTTGTGCGGCGAATTCGGCGGAGGTCGGCGGCGATTGATGGAGAAACTCCGCCTCGCGTTCGACAGCGGCTTCCTCGCCCTGGATGTATGCGAGCAGGGCCTCGATCTTCGCCATGCGCGCCTCGCCGGGATCGTCCATGCCGAGCGCTTCCTCAAGATTGCGCTTGAGCGCGTGTTCCTCGACCTTGAGCGAGTCGAGCCTGCGCTGGAGTTCGTGTGCGGCAGGTTGGCCGATTTCCTCGATCTCCCATTCGAGGTTCTGGAGTCGAGACTCCACCGAGGCGATTTGATTCGCGAGCGCCGCGATTTCTTCAGGTGTTGGTTTCATGGCATTGGGGATTTTAATCCAATGCAGGCTAACCGAAACCAAGACGCCTTGCCATGTGTTTTTTCAACTCACCACTCATCGGCGCGGCGCAGGTCTTCAAATTCCGGCGAGTAAATGTTGAACTCGATGCGGTTGAAGGCGGCGGTGCGGAAGGTGGCCGTGCCGAAATTCTGGCTGGAGCCGGTGAGTGTTTCATCGTCGCTGGACTCAAGGTTGAAGACAATGGATGATCCGTCGTGGAACCATGCGCGGATGTCGCCATTGCGGCGTTTGCTGCGCTCCGCCTCCACCGGCTTTAGCGCCACGGTGCGCAACCTTGAGACGGGCAGTTTGATTTCACCCAAGGGCGAATTCACGGTGATGATGCCATCATGGATGGCGATGACCTCGCCGGCCAACGAGTCGCCATTGGCAAGCTCCATGCGGGTCTCATCGGATTTTTCCTCGGCAGCCGGGGTGACTTCCTCATCCATGCCCATTCCGGGGATGCCGAAGCGGCGGTTCAGACCGGCCTGCGGATCGGGCATCTGGTCAAGCACGCCGTCCCACTGGGCGACACCGATATTGGAAACGCGCAGCGGCAGGGTGCTGCCGGAAATGAAGTGCAGTCCGCGGCCGGGATTGTCCTGCGCGGCATCGGGATCATTCCAGACTTCGATGATCTGGTCGTTGATGAATAGGGCGACGCGGTTGTTTTTCGCACTGGCACGGATCCCGATGCGCGCCTTGTCGTTTTCCATCAGCACCCGCGACTGCGCGCTGCCGATGAAACTCTGGGTCTTGCAATTGCGCAGGTGGATGCTGCCGCGCTGGAATGACAACTCATATCCGGATGATGGATTGTCGGTGGATGGATCGTCCGAGAAAAGGATCACGCGCAATCTGATGGAATCGCCTCGCCATGCGGTGTCGAAGCTCACCGAGCATTCGTCCGGCAGCAGGTTGGCGCGGGCGATGCCGCCGGGGCCGGATGAAAGGAAAGCCGAACGCTGGTAGTTCCAAACCGGGGGATCCGCCGCCTGCTGCCAGCCATCCATGCCGGTGGGCCCGCGATAGACCAAGGCGGCGCGTTGTTCGACTTTCACGCCCGAGACCATCAGGCGGTTGAAGTTCATGCGGCCCGCAAACCAGGTGTCCAGCGAGACGGTCTCGTCCGTCACCGATGCGAGCTGGCCGCGGATGGTGTCGCCATTGGTGAGCGTGACGGTGGTTTCATGATCGTGGGTTTCCTCCGGCAGGCTGGGCGTGAGGGAAATATCAAGGATCTTGTCGATGAAGAACGACGAAGGCCGCCCAAGCAGCGGCGAATTCCATAGCAGCCGCTCCTGCGTGATGGATTCCATCGCACCGGTCAGCACATCCTTGTTGGCAAATCGCACAATGGACTTCGCCGCGTCCGCATTTGACGCCGAAGCACATGCCAAGACGAGCGCGATGCCTGATTTCAAATATGGCCGATGCAGGTTCATGGCTCGGGCGCGGGTGAAATCCGTTCCATGGCGGTGATGCCGCCGCGGCTGAAAGTGAGCGGGCCTAACAAGGGATGAACGGCGGAGGCGGCATCTCCCGAAAACTGACAGGATGAGACCCTCAGCGCCCCATCGCCGGGCAGTCGAAGCACGAATGGATGCGCCGCTTGATCGGGTTTGACGGCTTCGTTTTCGGCAAGAAACACGGTGGAAACATCAGCTTCCGGAATCTCGATGGGCTCTTCCTGGAATCCGGTCTTGAAACGGAACATCGCGCCTTCCGCCGTGTTGCGGATGCCAAGCAGGCGGCCGCTCCATCGGTCGTCCTCGCGGCTGATCAGGCTGTCGCTGCGCGGATCGCCACGGTCCTCGGCGCGGTGACGGCCGCGGGTGTCGTCATATTCGAGGATTTCAATGTTGCGGATTTCCTGGGCACCGCCGTTGGCCGTGTGAAAGGTGAGCATGATGCCGGAGCCACTGGGAATGTCCGCGATGGGATCCGCGAACTCGCCCTCGGGCTCGCCATTGATGAAGAGCTCCAGACGGGCGCTGTCGCGGTTGACGTGAATTTCCACTTGCAGAAGGTTGTCCGGATACTGGTCGGATGGGCGGTTGAGAATGGCGATGGTGTTATAACGTTTTCCCTTGCTCGCCTCGCGTTTGATCTCGAGCCCGGCGCCGCCGAACTGGAGGTAATAGCGGTTGCTCGGCTCGCCTTTGGCGTCGAGCGGATCTGCGAAGGAAACCATGAAGTTGGGAATGGTGCCGGCCTGCCACTTCAGTTGGAAACGAATGATGAACTGGCGCGACAGGGGCAGCACCTTGGAGGCGGACGACGAACCTTTGGAAACGAGGCTTTGATTTTCAAACAACCAGTTTTTCGTTTCCTCCTCACTCACCGTCCATTCTTCCAGACTGCGCGGCCCCTCGTAGATCAGTTTGCGGCGCTGGATGCCAAACTGCATCGATTTCACCGAGGCACGCGGAATTTCCAGTCGCCCGGCATCGGGGGAAACCACGCTGAGCCGCTGCTCGTCGAGGCTTTCGATGCTGGCCGGCAGCAGATCGCCATTGACCAATTCGATCAGGGTGCCCGCCGATTCGCCGGTGGATGGCTTGGCACTGAAGGCGATTTTTTCAACCGCACCCGCTTTCAACGAGAGCGGTTCGGGCGAGAGCCCGCTCGCAAGTTCCACCACCCCGTCCCCGGTGATGGAAAGCACGGTGCCGCTCAGACGCTCCTCGCCACCCGCCAGCGTGAGGTCGTCCGCGGCGGCTTGCCATGCCAGGCCGATGGCGAGATACGCCGCCATTCCCGGCCATATGTTAGAAGTCGGCATTCCAGTCATGGATGGGTTGGCTTGAGGAATTGAAATCGATCATGGAAACATGATCCGTGGAGACATTGAGCTCGCCGATGATCGGGTTGAGGATGCCGAGCGTGCCTGCATCTCCGGCCAGCGCCTGGCCGGAGACCGCACCGATGGGTCCCAGGCGGACCAGCATGTTGTTCTCTGGAGGGTCGCTTGCGACGGCCTGCCGGGCACGGGCGAAGCGGATCTCGGCCACATCCTCCAGCGGGAAGCGGAAGCGTCCGTGTTTCCCTTCGAAGAGGATTTTCCCATGCTCATCAAGACCGCCCACGCGTCCGGCGTAGCGATCCGTGCCATTGCTCATGAGCACGATGTCCTGATCATCCACTTGCAGGCTGCGCGCCGAATCCGGCATGCCGTTCCACTCGGAAACAATGATGTCTGAAATCCTTACGGGTGCATCGGCACCTTGCACCAGGAAACCGAATCCCGAACCCTTGAGCGGATCGGCGGGATTCTCCGCCAAGTCACCGGCGTCCATTTCCAACCCGCTCCATTGGGCGGAAAACTCGTCGTTCACGAACAGCGCGATCTCGCCGCTGCGGCGGTTGCTGCGCAACTCGATGGTGGCGCGGCCGGTATCGCCAAGGCGCACGCCGCTGTTGTTCCGGTGATCGCGCTCGAAAGCGAAGTTTCCCTCCGCGTCCACCGTGGTTTTCATCAGCGTGAGATAATTGCTGTAAAGATGGAGCACATAACTGTTTCCGAACAAGCGGGGCAGGCTCGTGGCATCCATCGGATCGGGCCGTATCTCCTTCTTGTTTACAACCTCATCCCCGCCAGCCGGTGGGCGGGCGAAATCCGAGTGGAAGGCGATGGCCAGGCTGAGGCGGTTTTTCCATGCCAGATCAAAACGCAGCAGCGAGCGCTCCGGCATGCCGGACTCGCGGACCAGCGCGGTGCCCCCCAGCTTGTCCTGCCAATACCAGGCGGCTCCGGTGAAGGTCCACCGGCCGGGTGTTTCCGCGTCATCTTTTTCTTCAGGCTTTTGCGCTTCTTCCACTCCTGCGTCGGGCAGACCGTCCGGATGCGACACGTGGATCATCTTCCAATCCTCTTCGGCGAAGGGGCCGTGATAATGAATGCGGCCACCCAGCGGATTGGGCGCAAGCATCGCGACGTGGTCGCGCGGGACACGCAGCATGCCGGCATATGCCGTATCAAGCGTGATCGTCTCAGCATCCATCGCGGTGACGGTGCCGGGCACGCGGTCGCCATTGACCAGGCCGAGATGGGACAAGGTGCCGGCCGGTTTGAGCGGGCGTCCGCCGTGAAGCACGATGTGGCGGATGCGCGTGGTCTTGAAATCCGCGGGTGCGGCCAGATCCTCGTGCTGCCAGATCACCTGCGGACCATCCTTGATGCCCACAAAACTGCCGCGGAGTTGGTCGTCATTATTGAAACGCAGCAGGTCCGGCTGGTCGGCGGCGGCAGCCGCGATCAGTGAGAACAACCAGGGAATGGCCGGATGGCGGATCATTTTTCGTAAATCGGCAGGAAACGGTAGTTGAGCGCGAGCGAGAGCAGCGCACCGGCAGTGTTGAAGGACGGCCCCTGGTTTCCAGGGAATGAACCGTCCGCAGCCTGGATGGTGGCGAGGTAGCGGATGTTGCGGGCGTTCCACTCGCGCCATGTCTCATCATCGGCGTGGAACAGCGCCTGCGACATGTAATATTCGTAATAATACGGATAATAACGATCGCGGTAATCGAGGTTCTTCTTGAGATATTCCAAACTGGTCTGGAAACCCTTGGAGTCCGTTTCCTTGGCCAGCGAAAGACAAAGCAGTCCGATGGCGGTGAGCGTGGGCTTTCCACCGGAGGCCGAGGTGTAGCCGTAGGATCCCTCGCTGCCTCGGTTGTTGTTCAGATAGGCGAGCGCCCTGCGGATCGCCTCGTCCGGCACGGCGATGCCGGCGTTTCGCGCGGCGAAAAGCGTGACAAGCTGGCAACCGGTGACGGTGGTGTCCGCATCGCGGCTGTCGGGCGTGTAGCGCCATGCGCCGAAACGGTTGCGCTTTTGCGAGCTGAGGATCAGATCCACCGCCTGCTTGAGCGCGGGGGCGATCTTCGGGTTGTCCACCACGCCATAGGCCTCGGCCAGCGCCTTGGTGGCGAAGGCATGGTTGTACATGCTGGAGCCGATGTAGCCGTTCTTGGTGTTTTGCTGGGTCAATATGTAATCGATGCCGTTGCGGATGTTCATGGCGTATGGGCCGTTCACGGGATCCTCGCCGTGCGCGAGAAAGGCGGCCACAGCGAGGCCAACGACACCGGCCTCACTGCCGACGCTGTCGTTCCATGCGCCCTTTTCGTTCTGGCTGCTTGCGAGAAATTTCAGGCCCTTTTCATAAACCAACTCCGCCTGCGCCGGGATGGTGTCGTCCCTGCGGCCGGCAAGATCCTGCGCGGAGAGAGTGGATGTGAGGGAGAGGGGGAAAAGAGCGAGAACCACCAACTTCAACATCGCATGTGGATAGGTGAAACGTGGTGCCACCATTCTCCGGCAGCTTTTGTGAAAGGCGGCGGGCAGAATGCCCGCGCCACATTGTGAAGCCTCCATGTGGGTGGTGCAAATGCACCAGTGAAACGATTTCATGGCGGGATTCATGGTTTGATTTTTTCTTCCACGCCGCGGTTGTAGGCATCGAAGGCCTTGTTGAATTCCTGCGGAATTTCCAGCCCGGCCTTGCCACTGGCTTTCGGCACACGGCGCACAGTGGCCTTGCCATCGCCTTCGCCGCCAGTCGCCTCGTTGGCGCTGTCCGACAATCCAGTGGAGCCCTCGCCCGCTTGATCGCCGGGTTTCTCGCCCTTGTCACC
>CAXNHR010000122.1:0-6506 GCA_964202135.1 Luteolibacter sp.
GCAGCGCTGCCAGTTCCATCTCCAGCAGAACGCACAGGCCTATGTTCCACAGCTCGCGTTGCGCGCTTCGGTGGCCGCCGACATCCGGGGCATCTTCAACTCACAAGACCTTGCGCACGCCGAAGCAAGGCTGGCCGAACTCGTCGTCAAATACGAGAAGAGTGCGCCCGCCTTGTCTAAATGGATGGAGAACGCCATCCCTGAGGGACTCACCGTCATCGATGGGGTCAGTCCCCGCAGTCTCACAAAACGGTTGACCGGTGCCGTCACAGAGCACAGTTTTTGCCCATGGCGAGAGCGCTGCGTTTCCAATATCCCGGGGCGGTTTATCACGTCATGGCACGAGGCGACGGGGGCAGGACGGTTTTCGAGAACAAGGATGACTGCGAAGTGTTTCTCAATCGGCTGCGAGAGGCCTGCGGCAGTTGTGGCTGGCGGGTCCATGCCTGGGTGTTGATGGGCAACCACTTTCACCTGCTCCTGGAGACACCACAGGCGAATCTGGTGGCGGGCATGAAGTGGTTGCTGGGGGGTTTCAGCCAAGGCTGGAATCGAGCCCGCGAGCGCAAGGGACACGTGTTCCAAGGCCGCTACAAATCGGTGCCGGTGAGCGGGAGTGATGCGGATCGGTATTATTTCCGCATTGTGGCGGATTACATCCATCTCAATCCCGCCCGCGCGGGACTGGCCGGTGGACGGCACGGCAAACTGGCGGACTACCCTTGGAGCAGTCTGGCGGCGTATGCGCGGGGCACGGGTCCGGAATGGCTGGAGATGGACCGCGTGCTGCAATCCTTCGAGCTGGCCAAAGACGGAAGAGGCAGGCGTGCCTACGTGGCATGGCTGGAAGCGAGAGCGGAAGAGGGAGGGAAAATCGGCGAGAATGCCCAGGCCGCCATGAAGCGCGGGTGGTATTTGGGAGAGGATGGTTTCAAGGATAAGTTGCTGAATCTGATGGAGAATCTGAAGAGCGGCAATAGAAAAAGACCGCGCAAGGGCACTGCGGAGAGTTGGCTGGATCACGGCAAGAGGGATGCCGAGAACTTGATCTCGCGCTATGCGCCGGAGTTGGGTTTGCCCACGGCAAGGAAGGAATTGGAGTCCTTGCGCAAGGGGGATGAGCGCAAGGCGCTGCTGGCGGGATTGCTGGTCAGCAAAACCACCGTGAGTCGGGTGTGGTTGGGTCAACGCCTGGGAATGGGGCATGCGGGATCGGTCAGTCGCATGCTGGGTGAGGTGAAAAGAAATCCGAAACTGGGGAAACGATTCAATGAACTCGAGATTTTGTGAGACTGCGGGGACTGACCCCATAGTGTTCTACATCTGCGGACCCACCGCTTCCGGGAAATCCGCGCTTGCGCTGGAGATGGCGCGCCAGCTCGACGGCGAGATCGTCAATGCCGACGCGTTCCAGCTTTACCGTGGTTTGGATATTCTAACAGCCGCGCCGCCGGTGCGGGAACGCTCCATTTTGCCGCACCATCTGTATGGTGTGATCGATCCATCGGAGAAAACCGATGCCGGCAGTTACCTGCGCATGGCGAAACCCCTGATCGAGGAAATCCAAAGCCGCGGCAAGACGCCCATAGTCACCGGCGGTTCCGGGCTTTATCTCAAGTTCCTCACCCACGGCCCCGCGCCCTTGCCCACGGGCGATGACAAGCTCCGCGCCGAACTCGACGCCCGCCCGCTGGAGGATCTCGTCGCCCAACTCCGCTCGCTCGATCCGGTCGAAGCCGCGCGCACCGCCCTGCAAAACCGCCGCTTCGTTTCCCGCGCCCTGGAGATCTGCCTTCTCACAGGACAAAAGGCGTCGGCCTTGCGCGACCAATGGGAAAGCCAAACCCGTGAAATCTCCGCCAGCCTGCGCGGCATCGTGATTCAACGCACCCGGCCCGACCTCCACGCCCGCATCGCCACACGCACCAAGGCGATGCTCGACGGTGGCGCGATCGGAGAAGTCGCCGCTCTAACTAAAGTTTCCTCCAACTGCGAAAAGGCGATTGGCTTTCGCGAGATCCGCGCGCTGCTCGCCGGAGAAATCGACCGCACCGCCTGCGAGGAACTCATCAACGCCGCCACCCGCCAATACGCGAAACGCCAGGAAACCTGGTTCCGCCGCGAGCAGTGGCTCGATCCGCAAACCGTCGGATAAGCGGCCATGTTTTCAATCATCCGAATTCCGGCGGTCGGTGGTGCGTGGGTTTGCGGTGAGTGGCGCAAAGAATGCCCGCAAGCGTTTCTGGTTTGGAATCAAGCGCGCTTGAAATACCTCACAATGGCTGAGACGAAACCCGGGATATCATGGGGATTCGCCTCGAAGGCGGGCGGCATGCCGTGTTTGCGCAGCGTCTGGCTGGTGACCGGGCCGATGCTGGCGGCGGCACAGCCTTCCGGCCAATCGAGCCCGAGCGCGAAGAAGTGATCGGCGGTGGAACTGGAGGTGAAGGTGATGAGGTCCGCGCCTTGTTCGGCGAGTTTGGCTTTCGCTCCGGTGGGATCCTCGGTTTCGGGCACAGTGCGGTATGCGATGCATTCATCGACGATCGCGCCGAGCTTGCTCAGGCCGTCATAAATCACATCACGCGACTCGGCGGCTTTGATCCAGAGCATGGTCAGGTTCTCGACCGATTCCTTTTTGAAAGCATCGATCAAACCTTCGGCCACGAATTTCTCCGGGATCAGGTCCACGGCAAAACGATACTCGCGGATCTTCTGGGCAGTGCCCGCACCGATGGCGGCGATGCGTGGATTGCCGAGACTGCGCGCGTCCGGATAGGTCGCGAAAAACGCTGTGAAGAAGCGCTCCACTCCGTTGGGACTGGTGAAAACGAGCCAGTCGTATTCGTGGGCGTGGGTGACCATTTCGGCGAAGCCCTGCTTGTCCTCCGGATGCTCGATGCGGATGGTCGGCAGCTCGATGACATCCGCGCCGAGATCGCGCAGCGCCTTGCTGAGTTCGCCGGCCTGCTCGCGGGTGCGAGTGACGACGATCCGCTTGCCAAACAGCGGGCGCTTCTCAAACCAGTTGATCTTTTCGCGCTCTCTAACCACATCACCGATGACGGCCACCGCCGGCGAACCGAAGTTTTCGCGTTCTGCGATGTCGGCGATGTCGGCGAGCGTGCCAACGATGGTTTTCTGCGCGCCGGTGGTGGCCCACTGGGTGAGGGCGATCGGGGTTTCCGCCACTGCTCCGTGTTCGATGAAGGAGCCGGTGATTTCGCGCAGGCGGCCCACGCCCATCACGAAGACCTTGGTGCCCGGTGCTTTTGCGAGCTGGGCGTAGTCGATCGAGCTGAAACCCTTGGTCGGGTCTTCATGACCGGTGAAAATGGTCAGCTGCGTGTTGTGATCGCGGTGGGTCACCGGGATGCCCGCGTAGGCGGGACCGGCGATGGTCGAGCTGATGCCGGGCACGATTTCGAAGGGCACGCCCGCTGCGGCGAGTTCGGCGGCCTCCTCGCCGCCGCGGCCAAAAATCATCGGATCGCCGCCCTTGAGCCGGACGACGGATTTGCCCTGTTTGGATTTCTCGACGATCAGCGCGTTGGTTTCATCCTGCGTAAGCACGTGGTCCTTGGCGCGTTTGCCGGCGTTGATTTTCTCGCAGCCGGGCTTGGCCCATTGCAGCAGTTCGGGATTACTAAGGGCATCGTAAACCAGCACGTCGGCATGTTCGATGCATTCCTTGGCGCGCAGCGTGACGAGGCCGAGATCGCCGGGGCCGGCACCGACTAGATAACAGATTCCGGGTTTGCTCATGTGAGGGATTCGTAAAGGTCTTGGGCGACGGCATGGGGATCGGTGCCGCGGGCTTCGCCGGATTTCGGCTCGCCGCCGGCTTCGGGAAAAACCCGCGCCCGCAGATGGAGCTCGCCATCGGCCAGCGAGGAAAACACGCCGACGGGCGTGTGACAACCGGCATCGAGCAAGCGCAGAAACTCGCGCTCGGCGGTGACCCGCAGCCACGTTTCGGCATGGCCGATGGATTCCGCAAACACCCTGCTGCGCGCGTCGCCCGCGCGGATTTCGAGACCCACCGCGCCCTGGCCGGCGGCCGGGTAAAACAGGTTCTCATCGAGCCGCAGTGCGAACAGTCCCGGCATGTCCGATATCGGTTCCGGAACTTCGCGATTGGGAAAAGCGGGCAGGTAGCCCAACCTTACCAAACCGGCCTCGGCCAGCAGGATCGCATCGTGATGTTCGCCGGATGCGAGTTTCTTCAAGCGGGTCGGCACGTTGCCGCGGAGATCCACCACCTTGAGATCCGGCCGCAGCAACTCGACCTGCCTTGCGCGCCGCACGCTGCTGGTGCCGACCCGCGCTCCGGCGGGCAGCGACTCAAGGCTCGTGCCATCACGGGTGACCAGCACGTCCCTGACAGGCGCACGCTCCAGCACCGCCGCCAGCGCGAAGCGCGGCTCCAACACAGTGGGCAGGTCTTTCAAGCTGTGAACAGCGATGTCGATGCTGCCGTCGTCAAGCGCGAGTTCGAGCTCCTTGATGAAAACGCCCTTGTCAAAAACGCCCTCGGCCTTGGCCACGTTGGCGAGCGAGACATCCGTGCGGCGGTCGCCGGTGGTCTTGATGATCACCCGCTCGAGTGGCAGGTCCGGAAACATCGCGGCCAGCGCCGCCTCGGTGGCGGTGGCCTGCACCAGCGCCAGTTCGCTGCCGCGCGTGCCGATATGGATCGTCGGTGATTCGTCGCTCATGTTAAATTCCGGGTAAGTTCAGCTTCGCCAGTTCCGCATCGATGATGCGCTCGCACTGCTCGATTTGCTTGAGCCGCTTGGCGCGCGCGGCGTCGGCGAGTTGTTCGAGGGTGTCGATGTCATAAAGATACACTTCCTCGATTTCGCCCACGGCGGGATCGATGTCACGGGGCACGGCGATGTCGATGAAGAAAAGCGGGCGGTATTTGCGCGCGCGGCGTGCCTGTTCGACATGGTCGCGCCGGACGATGGCATGCGGCGAACCGGTGGACGAGATGACGATGTCCACGCGTTCGAGCACGCGCTGCCAATCGTCGAAACGCACGGCGGAGCCACCCATTTCTGTGGCCAATTCCTCGGCGCGGTCAAAGGAGCGGTTGCTCACAAAGATCGAGCGCGCGCCGCGCGAAACGAGGCTTTGCGCGGTGATGCGGCTCATTTCCCCGGCACCGAGAATCATCACCTCGCTGTCCTTGAGATGGCCGAAAATTTTCTCCGCCAGATCCACCGCGACGTTGCCGACCGAGGTCGAGCCTTCCTGGATGGAAGTGTCGGTGCGGACCTTCTTGCCGATACCGAAAGCGCGCTGGAACAGGCGGTTGAGCACGCCGGCGGTGGTGCCGGCGTCGAGCGCGGCTTGATATGACTGCTTCACCTGGCCGAAGATCTCGGTCTCGCCGAGCATCATCGAATCCAGCCCGCTCACCACCCGGCACAAGTGGCGTGCGGCCGCGAATTTCTCCATCCGGTAGAAATGCGGTGCGGCGATGCCGTGGAGTTCGGTTTTTTCGGTGAGGTGGATTTCCAGCAGTTCCAGCGTTTCGCCGGCGGCACTCGCCGCGAGGTAAAACTCGGTGCGGTTGCAGGTGGAGACGACCACCGCCTCGGTCACGCCTGTTAGAGAGCGCAGCTCGTTGGCGGCTTCGCCGAGTTTCCCCTGCCCCACGGCGAATCGTTCGCGCACTTCCACAGGCGCGGTCTTGTGATTGAGGCCGAGGCAGAGAAGTTCCATCAGATGAAAGCAAAAACCCCGAGTGAAAGAATGAACAACAACATCGTCGCTAGCGAGAGCCGCCTTCCGGTGAGGCCGCGCACGGTCTTGACACCTAACAGGACAGCATAGCCGATCCAGACCGCGACGGCGGCGATCAGATGGCCGAGAGCCGCGTTGTCATGCGGCATCAGGAAACCGGCGATAATGCCGATGGTCAGCAGCACGCCGCCCATCCACAGTAACCGCTCGAGCGAGACGAGCAATTCGCGCACCGGCGGCAGGTTGCGGAAGAGCCCGCTTTTCAAATCCTGCTCCTTGAGCTGGCGGTCGAGCACCAGGAACATCACCCCGGCCACGGCGGCTAGTGCCAGCGCTCCATAAGCCAGCACCGAAGTGGCGGCATGAGTCTCGTGCCACCCGTTTCCTCCCATGACTTCCTGCGGATTCCTGTCCAGCACTCCGGGAATGAGGACGATCGCTTGGAACACCACCACCACCGGCGCGGTGAACACTCCCAATAGCGAGATCCGGTAGGCCGGGCCCACCAGCAGGTAGAACAAGGTGAGCGACCACGATAGGAAAACCAGAATCTCACCGCGGTCGGCCAGCGGGCAAGCGGCCCGCGCCTCGCCACGCATGCCCAGTAATCCAAGCTGACAAAGCAGCACCAGCAGCATCAGCGCCGTGGTCCAGCGACTGCGTCGGCCGCGGTGCACGGCGACCATGCCCCAGACAGCGCCGAGCAGGGCGAACAGGGTGGCGGCGACGAGGAACCAGTAGTCCATGCGGGAGTA
>CAXNHR010000123.1:0-6477 GCA_964202135.1 Luteolibacter sp.
GGCGTCGAGGCCCAGACCGTGGCCAACCTCCACCTCGCCACCGAGCAGAATCTCACCATCATCCCGGTCCTCAATAAGATCGACCTGCCCGCTGCCGACGTCCCGAAGTGCAAGAAACAGCTTGAGGACATCCTCTGCATCCCCGCGGAAGATTGCATCCCCGCCTCCGCCAAAAACGGCATTGGCATCGAGGACATTCTGGAAGCGATCATCGCCCGCGTCCCCGCGCCCAAGGAAAATCCGGACAAACTGCTCCGTTGTTCGGTCTTTGACTCGCTCTACGACACCTATCGCGGCGTGGTCTCCTACGTCCGCGTCTTCTCCGGCAGCGTGAAACGCGGCCAGCGCGTGAAACTCTTCGCCACCGACAAGATCTACGAGGTCAAGGAAGTCGGCGTCTTCACCCCCAAGATGAGCGCCCGCGAAAAGCTCGTGCCCGGCGATGTTGGTTATGTCATTGCCAACATGAAGTCCGCCACCGAAGTGAAGATCGGCGACACGATGACCGACTCCACCCACCCGTGCCCGGAACCGCTGCCCGGCTACAAGGAAATCCAGCCGATGGTTTTCTCAGGCATCTATCCGGTCGATTCGTCAGACTATGAGGCCTTGAAAATGGCGATGGGCAAGCTCCAGATCAACGATCCCGCATTCACCTATCAGCAGGAAAGCTCCACCGCGCTCGGCTTCGGCTTTCGCTGCGGTTTCCTCGGCCTGCTGCACATGGAGATCATCCAGGAGCGCCTCCGCCGCGAGTTCGACATGGATGTCATCTCCACCTATCCCTCCGTCATCTATCAGGTCACCATGACCGACGGCACCGAGCGCATCATCGACAACCCGACGCTCTTCCCCGATCCCCAAGGCATCCAGGAAATCCGCGAGCCCATCGTCAATGTCTATATCATGGTTCCCAGCGAATACATCGGCGACATGATGCAGCTTGTCATGGAAAAACGCGGCGAGGTCACCCACACCGAGACCATCGACGAAACCCGCGTCATGCTTTCCTGCGTGCTGCCGCTTTCCGAAATCCTCGTCGATTTCAACGACAAGCTCAAATCCATGACCCGCGGCTATGGTTCCATGGACTACGAACACGCCGGCTACCGCCCCGCGAAAATGGTCAAGATGGACATGCTCATCGCCGGTGATCCGGTGGAGGCCTTCTCCACCATCGTCCACCGCGACAAGGCCGAGTCCTACGGCCGCGTGCTCGCCGGCAAGCTCAAGGAAGTCATTCCCTCGCACCTCTTCGTCGTCGCCATCCAGGCCGCTGTTGGCGGCAAGATCGTCGCCCGCGAATCGATCTCCGCCATGCGCAAAAACGTCACCGCCAAATGCTACGGCGGCGACATCACCCGCAAACGCAAACTGCTCGAAAAGCAGAAGGAGGGGAAAAAGAAGATGAAGATGTTCGGCAAGGTGAACATCCCGCAGGACGCATTCATCAAGGTGCTCAAGAGCGGCGATTGATCGTGGCGGAGGCAATTTGCAACCGCCATGCCCTTCCCCAGCCATATTCTTCTGCTCCCGGGAATCATCCGGCACCGCCAAGAAGCTCATCAAGCTGGTCCTCCGTGATGATGGGCACGCCGAGTTTCTCCGCCTTGTCGCGCTTGGAGCCGCCTCCCTCGCCGGCGAGGACATAACTCGTCTTTGCGGAGACCGAACCGCTGACCTTGCCGCCGTGGCTTTCGATCCGTTCTTTCATGGTGTCGCGGTCGATGCTCAAGGTGCCGGTGATTACGAAGGTTTTTCCGGCGAAAGGCCCCTGTGGGGATTGGGGATTGTGGATCGTGGATTGTGGATGGATGCCGAGTGCGTCGAGACGTGAGAGCACCTGCTTGCCGGCCTCGGAGTCAAAGAAGGCGGTTATCGTATCGGCCACGGCGGGGCCGACGTCCCCGGTGATGGAGTAAGGAGAGAGGAGTTCGTTTTTCTTTTTCGCGTCGGCACGCGTGTCCTTGAGGAGTTCGGCGAGGATGGGGGACATGGCGACTTCTGTTAGGTCTAGGTGCAATCTCGCGAGTTCCTTGGACGCGGCCTCGCCGAGATGGCGGATGCCCATGGCGAAGAGCCAGCGTTGGAGAGGTTTGGATTTCGCATCTTCCAATGAGGCGAGCACCTTGGCGGCGTTTTTTTCGCCGAAGCGGCGCGGGGCCCCGTCGGTGCCGAGGTTGAGGTTTGCCAGCGTTTCTTCTGAGAGGTTGAAAAGGTCGAGCGGAGTTTTGCAATGGCCGTGGCGGACCAGTGCCTCGGCCACGGTTTCGCCAAGGCCATCGATGTCGAGCGCCTTGCGTGAGGCGAAGTGGGCGATGCGGGTGACCGCTTGGGCCGGGCATTGGAAATTCGTGCAGCGCCAGGCGACGAAGCCTTCTTCCTGCGAAACCGGACCGCCGCAGGACGGGCACTTGCCGCCGACGTGCCCGAAGATGGAAAAGGTTTCCGCGCCGGAAACCGGCTGCGTCACCTTGACCACGGCGGGAATGATTTCTCCGGCTTTTTCGATGAGAACCTTGGCTCCGATGTGGATTTGTTTGCGGTCGATCTCATCCTGGTTGTGCAGCGTGGCGCGGGAAACGGTGGAACCGGAGATGAGCACCGGCGTGAGTTCTGCCACCGGCGTGAGCACACCGGTGCGGCCGACCTGGATGGTGATGTTTTCGAGCATGGTTTCCTTCTGCTCGGGCAGGAACTTGTAGGCGGCGGCCCAGCGCGGCGCGCGCGAGGTGTCATCAAAGTCCTCGACCGCGCCGTCGGTGCCGTAGTCGAGGTCGTGGCGGTGCTGGTTGATGTGCGCGACGGCTTCGAGCACTTCATCGAGATTGCGGGCATCAATGACCGGTTGGTTGCGCGGGATGCCGAGTCCGTCTAACAGCGCGTGGAAATCGTGCTCGGTTTCGAGCGGTTCGCCCTCATAAGCGCCGAGGCCGTGGGCGAGGAAGGCGAGCGGGCGCTTGGCGACGATTTTCGGATCGAGTTGTTTGAGCGTGCCGGCGGTGGCGTTGCGCGGGTTGGCGAATGTGGGCAGGCCCTCGTCGTCGCGCTCGGCATTCATCGCGGCAAAGGCTTCATTCGGCATGAAGATCTCGCCGCGGATTTCGAGAAGGGAAGGGGGATTGGAGATTGGAGATTGGAGATTGGGAGAAGAGGGGATATTCGATATTTGAGATATGAAATTTTCGTCGCCCGCGTTGAGAATCTGGAGGTCGATGGGGATGAGTTCGCCGTCTTCGGTTTTGATGAGATTGCCGATGTGGGCGTCGGCGATCTCGGTGCCGGTTTCCGGATGTTTCCAGCGGTTGTGGCCGGTGGATTGGTAGCCGTTGGATTCACACCATGCGGAGACTTCTTCGGGTTCCGGCTCCGTACCATCGACGTATGGCTGGGAAATCACAAACGCCGGGCCCTTGTCTGTTTTCAGGATACCGTGAAAACGGATGTCATCGCCGAAGAGCCGGTTGGAAGCACTAATGTTCTTGAGATAAGCGATGCTTCCTTGTGCGCCGAAATTGGGTGGCAGCGTGAATTTGACCACTCTCGCCAGTTTCTCGATGTGAAAAACCGTGTGTTCGGATTGTCCGCCTAGCTCTGTCCAATCCTTGACGAGTTCAAATAACTCATCTGGCGAGATGATCCGACCAGTCTCAGTTCCCCAGTCAAGAATGGATTGGGTTTCCTGTCGGAGCCGTTCCTGAATATCGTTTCCATCACTTGCCGCGAGGTCATTTTCGAGCCTTTTTCGGAGGCTTTCCTCCGGGCTGCCCGGAGACGATCCGCGAGCAGTTGTGTTTGATTGGTGTTGTTCATGGGTTGGAAGATAAGGAAGGAAGGTTTCGAGGTCAACGGCCGGAGTGCCGGAGCCGGAGGCACCGGCCACTTTCAGATCCATCGGGATGCTGCGGATGGTGCGGACGTTTTGGGTGATGTCGTCACCGGTGGTGCCGTCGCCGCGGGTGGCTGCACGATCGAGTTGGCCGTCGCGATAAAGCAGCGAGACGGCCACGCCGTCGATCTTGGGTTCGACGGTGACGGTGATGTTGTCGCGACCGAGGTTCTTGCACAGGCGCTGATAGAATTCCACGAGTTCCTGTTCGTGACGGTCTGGAGGAAAGGCGGCCTCCTTCAGATTCTTTAGCGCAAGCTGAACCTTGTCGCGAATAGTGGCGGGCACCGGCTTTAAGATGTTCTCGCGTTCGGAGGCTGACTTTGCACTTGCAAGCTTATCTTGCAGGTCGATAACCCAGTTGTTCACCTGCGCGCACAGTTCTTCGGGCCATTCGAACACATCATCGATGCTGAGCATCGGCACGGGATGGCGGACCTGTTGGAACTCCTTGAGCGGCGCGCCGCCGACGCGCAGGGTGGGGGAGTTTGGGTCGTGGAATTCGGGATGTTTTTTTTCGAGCTCTTCGAGTTCGCGGAAGAGCTTGTCGTATTCCGCATCAGAGATTTCAGGTGTGGCCTTATTATAATAGAGATCGTCGTGATGACGGATTGTCTTGCGCAGCTCGCGGATGCGGGCTTCCGGAGATTTCGACTCGGCTAGGGAAAAGAGATCCGGCTCGGACATGGGGGAACGCTTCGTTTAACGCTTAGGTTTTCAAGCATGGAGAGTATTGCATTTCGCGAATGAATCGAAAGTAGCGGCGCCTTATGAGCGTCGATGCCAGTGGGTTGTGCGGAGCTTTTTCATTGGTTTTGCTTTGGCATCGCGCCCTCCTGGGCAGCCAGCGACGGTCATAGACCGCCGCTACAGTCAATGTCCCTGCGGTTTCTTGAAGGGCTCCCATTCGCGGCGGGAACGGGAGCGGACGGAGAAGATGATCGGGATGCCCGGCGCGGGGTGGGCGGCGCGGTAGCGGTTGGTGAGATAAGACTCGTAGCTTGTGGCCATCAGGCGCTTGTCGTTGACGAAAAGCACGATGGTGGGCACCGGGATGACGCTGTATTTCTCGTTGGTGGCGGCGGTGGCGTAGTAAAGCTTGAGGCGTTTCTTGAGGCGGCTGTCGATCGGCGGCGGGGTGTCCTCGAAGGCTGTTTGCAGAATGCGGTTGAGCTGGCCGGTGCCGGGGATGTTTTGCGCGCCTTTCTTGATCTTGAGCGCTTCCTTGAGCACGTGATCGACCGAGCCGCCGGTTTTCGCCGAGCAGGCGACGAAGGGCGCGTAGTGGAGGAAAAACAGTTCCTTGCGCACGTGTTCGGTGGCTTCCTCCAGCCGCGCGGTGCGATTGGCTCCCGGGTGATAGAGGTCGAATTTGTTCAACACGATGAGGCAGGGTTTTTTCTCCTCCAGGATCGTCTGGGCGATCTTGCGGTCCATCGAGGTAATGCCTGCGGCCAGGTCGATGACGAGCACGCAGAGGTCCGAGCGGCGGATGGCTTTCTCGGTGCGCATGGCGGAGAAGACCTCCACCGAGTTGTCGCGCTTGGCGCGCGGGCGCAGACCGGCGGTGTCGATGAGGGTGAAATTCTCACCTTGGAACGAGTAGGGGAGATCGACCGCGTCGCGGGTGGTGCCGGCGATTTCGGAGACGATGGTGCGCTCGTCCTTAAGGATGGCGTTGACCAGCGAGGACTTGCCGGCGTTGGGCTTGCCGACGATGGCGAGCTTGATGCCGATGGTTTCGGCGACTTCCGCGACGGCTTCGATTTCCGAGGCGAGCGGGGCGATGATCTTGTCGATTTCGTCGCAGAGCCGGCCGAAATTCCGGCCGTGCTCGGCGGAAACGAAGACGCTGGATTTGAAACCCAGGCGCGCGAAATCGGAGAAGGCGGACTCATGTTTCGGATCGTCCACCTTGTTGAGGACCAGCAGGACGGGTGGCTTGGCCTTGCGGAGCTTCTGGGCGAGCGCCTGATCGATGGCGGTCAGTCCGTCATGGGCATCGACCACGAACAGGATCAGGTCCGCGGTTTCCATGGCGATGTCCGCCTCGATGGTGACCTGGGCGTCGAAGCCGTCGTCAATATTTCCGCCGATGCCGCCGGTATCGACCAGCGTGCAGGCGACCTGGGTGGCCTTGGAGGGCGCGGAAATGCGGTCGCGGGTGACGCCCGGTTGGTCGTGCACGATGGCGATTTTCCGCCCGGCGAGGCGGTTGAAGAGCGCGGATTTTCCGACATTGGGGCGTCCGACGATGGCGACAGTGGGCATGCCGGAGATCAAACGGCGGATTCGCGCGATGCGCAAGAGCGCAGGGAGATAGGCGGTTCATCCACCCGCGGTTTTGAAGCACGCTGTGTCTTGGCACAAGGTCTGGCGGAAATTTTTCTCAAGAATCCCTAGCCATCCGGCACGTGATTTGCTGTTTTCTGAGCATTTCAGTCCAAATCCCCATGAAATTCCGCCTCCTCCCCATCCTGTTGTTTCCACTCGTCGCCGCTCATGCCGATACCTTCGGCAGCGGGGCGAACACCTTCACGATGAACTTTGTGGACATCGGCAATGCCGGTAACGCGGTCGATGATACC
>CAXNHR010000124.1:0-6425 GCA_964202135.1 Luteolibacter sp.
CTCACCGATACGGGTGCCGTCTGCGGCTTTGGCGATTATGCCGCCCGCATGAAGGACGGCCAGGAGCAGATCTATTATCTTGTGGGAGCCACCCGCGAGCAGATCGAGAGCAGCCCGTATATCGAGGGCTTCAAGGCGCGCGGACTTGAGGTGATCTACTTCACCGACGGGGTGGATGAATACGTGGTCGATTCGCTTGGTGAATTCGACGGCAAGAAACTCGTTTCCATCCGCCACGGCGGGGTCGAGTTGGATGACCAGGCGGCGGAGGGGGAATCGCTCGGCGAGCAGGAAACCACCGCGCTTTGTGAATTCCTCAAGGCTGAACTTGGTGATCGCGTCACTTCCGTTTCAAGCGGTAAGCGCCTTGTGGATCATCCGGTGATCGCGCTGGTTCCGGCCGATGGCATGAGCCCGCAGATGCGCCAGATGATGAAGGCGATGGACGAGAACTACAAAGACGAGGTGAAGGTGGAGCTGGAGATCAATCCGCGCCATCCGCTTGTTAGAAAACTCGCCGCCGCCAGGGAATCGAATCCCGAGGTGGCCGCGCTCGTTTCCCGCCAGCTTCTCGACAACGCGCTGATCTCCGCCGGCCTGCTTGATGACGCCCGCGACACCATCAGCCGCATGAACGCGCTGATGGAAAAAGCGATGGGCTGAGGGGAGCCCAAGACGGTCGTTTCCAGCAATTATCCCGCGCCGACGGCGCTGCGTGACGCGATCCATTTTTTCCAGAGGTTGGCTTCCACATAGAGTTCCATGAAGACGCCCGGCCGCTGTTCGAACAGTCCGACCATGAGCCATTTTTTTTCCGAGCGTTCGTCGAGCCGCGCGTGCAATTGTGCGGCTGCGACGATTACCGGAGCATACGGATCATCCGGCAATTCATCAAACCATCCAACGCGTGTCATGCGGCGGAGGTAATACGGCAGCGGCCAGTAATCGCCGGCTGGCGCGATCACCTTGACCCGCATGTTCTCCCCATCCGGATGGACGGAAAGCAAGCGGTCGATCTGATCTGGAAGGCGGAGGAAATCCGGTGCGGTCTGGGCATAGACAAGGGGGCTGCGCGAATCGGCGGGACAGATGAAATTGAGCTGCCACGATTGCCACGCGAGATGCGCGGTGGCGGCGAGCAGCGGAATGGCTGCGGCCGTTTTCGCGACGGGAGTCCGGCACACTGAAAAGACCGATGCGGTGCCGATGCCGGCCAGCAGGATCCAGCCGTGCAGGAAACCGAGCAGACACCACGGGGTCTTGTAGGCAATGAGCGAGTAGATGGCGGTGAGCGATAGTGTGTAAATGGCAAGAAACCGGGCGAGGCGGACATCCACGGTGCCTGGCAGGCGATCGCGCAGGGCCGCCACGCAGCCTGCAAGGCCCAGCAGCAGGATGATTCCCTCGGTCCACAGCGTTCCGCCCGGCCGCCGGAACCAGAGCAGCCGCTCCAGATAGAAATACCACGGATGAATATGGGGTGACTCCCCGGCGGCGCGCTTGAGCCAGGGGAGATAGGTTCTCACCGAATCCAGCGGGCCGCTCCAGTTCGTAAAAAACGAGGTGAACAGCAGACAGGAAACGACCAGCGCTGCCATGGCCGCCAGCGCGAGATGGGCTGGCTTTATGCTTCCGGGCAGCCGCCGCAAGGCGGGCGTTCCGCCGCTCATCAAGACAGTGAGGACGACCGCTGCCGCGGCGGCGGCGAGACAGAGGACAAAGGTTTCCTTGGTGGCGTGCATCAGCCCGAGGCCGAGGCCGGCGACGACGGCCCAGCGCGGGTTTCCACTGCGGAAGTAACGCCATGCGCCGGCCAGCGCCAGCAGTGTGAAACATGCCAGCGACATCTCGTGGATGTAATTCCGGCTATGGAAAACCATCGCCGGCGAGATGGCGGTTAGAATCGCGGCGGCCATCGTCGCCGCACGGCCGAGACCGTCACGCAGCAGTCCTAACAGAAGGACGGCCGCAACCCCGCACAAGGCCGGAGTGAGCCGCAGGATCGATTCGCCGAGATCCCCGGAGCTTCGCACGCCGGCGAGCCTGGCGACTGCCGCAGAGATATAATAGAGCGATGGACCATGGTGTTCCTCAGGATCGTAGCGGTGGTTTTTCCCGCTCCATGAGTCACCGAGGCGGATGGCATTGACGGCCTCATCATTGTGCATGGGCCGCGCGTCGGGAGCGGTGGTTCGCAGCACGAGCGCGGCGATTCCAACCAGACACAGGCAGAAAACCCACGCTCGATGATTCACGGTGCGGGTATGGCATAGACCTCGATTTCCTGCCAGGCATTCTCGGGGCCCAGGCTGCCGCCGCGGGTGTAGGCGCGCACATAGCGGCCTTTCACTCCCTTGGCGTCCACGAGTTTACCCTCGTGGGTTTCAAAATACTCACGGTCCGAGCCGACGCCCTGTCCTGAGGAGTTGTCCAGATCGTTGTTGAAGACCGTCCGGACGTCCGTCTTGAATTCCGGATCGTCGCAAACCTGCACGATCACATCGTGCATGACCTGAAGCGAGCTGTGGTCGTGCCACATCACCACGGCATGGATTTCATGGTTTCCGCCGAGGTCCACCTGGATCCACTGGGTGCCGCGGCGCATTTCCAGCACCTCATCCGAGGCCTCCTTGCTGCCATCGGTGATTTGTCCGGGTTCGCCAACGACGGGCTTGGCGCTAGTGGCGACGGGCTTGCCGAGAGCTGCGTTCATGACGCCTTTGACGACCATGAAAGGCGGACGGGGTTTGTTGCTGAGAGGTTCGACCATCGAGCCCTTGGGCAGGTCTTGCGGCGTGCCCTTGAATGTGGGGGCGGGCAGTTCGAGTTTAAGTGGCTCCTTTTCTCCCTCGCCGTTGGCGGGGAAGGCGAGGATGATGAAACATGCGGCGAGCGGATAGATGCGTTTCATGGGCGCGGTGTCTGGCGGTTTTTGTTAGGAATCATGGTTGTGCCGGCGGGGAGGGCGGGATCATCAGCCGGATGGATTGCAGCTGGATGGTTCCCGGCGCGCAGCTTGGGTCGAAGCGCAGTTCCCTGAGCGTGTCATCCAGCGTGAGGATGAGCTGGTGTTCATGCCAGGCACCGTCGTTTTGGACGGGTGTGATCGTGAGCACGCGATCCGAGTTGAAGGTGCGGGCCTTGTCCGTAGTCCAGTAGAACTGGGCCGGGCCGGCGCTGTCGGATTTCATTCTCAACGTCAGCAGGTAGCTGCCGGGAGGGATGTCCCGTGTGACTTGGATGAAAGGATCAACACCGGTGGAATGGATCAGCAGCGAGCCATCCTTGAGGGCGGTTTCGCACTGGTTCGCGGCAGCCCAGCCGCCGGTGTCCTCGTTGAAATTCCACTCCGCCCGGATGCTGGCGCGGATTTCGCGCATCCGGGCCAGCACGCTTTCGGCACGGCGCCGCATGCCGCCGTCGGAAGCTTCAGCGGCGATTTTTCCAATGGCGGCCGCGGTTTCATCCGGGAAATCCATGATGAGCTTCGAGGCCACTTCGAGCGTGGTGGCGGTGGCGGCAGCGTCAAGATCCGGGTCACCCATGAGAGGCAGCACGGCGCGCAGCACCGCGATGTCCTGGCTTTCCTCCAGCAAGGCGAGCAGTTCGACGCGCAAATCGACATCCCCGGTGAGTCCGAGAGCGCGCACGCACAGCAACATCCTGTCCTCCTTGAATCGGGCGTCCGGCAGCGCGAGCATCGCCACGCAACCTTCCATGGCCAGTTCGCGGGTTGGTGCGTCCGGGGAGTTGGTGGCGATGCCCCACAGCAGGTCGAAGGGGGTGGCATCACGCCATGTGGCGAGGGCGCGCACGGCTTCGCGCCGGTCATTGGCATCGCCTTCCGCCGCCATTTTCGATAGAAAATCGAATGCCGGAGAGGTGCCCAGGGCGGCGATCAGGCGGAGCAGCGCCGGACGCATGGCGGCGGGTTCCCGTGCGGAGGCGCTGGTGAGGACTTGCAGTGCGGATGGTTTGTCACGCATGCGGAGCAAGGCGCCGGCGAGGGATTTTTCCAGCGCGGCACGCCCGCGAGGGGACGGTGGATCGCCGAGCAGTCCGATGATGCCTGGCAGGGAATCCGGCATCACGAGCAGACCGAGCGCGGTGATGGCTGCGGCTTGCACGGCGGGGTCTTGGTGGTGGACCAGCGGTTTCAAATCATCGAGCAGCGGGGTCGCGCCGCGCTGGCCGACGATGGCGATGAGGGATGCTGCGACGGGTGCTTCGGCGGTGACGGCATGGTTGAGGATGGCCCGGCTGACGGCGGTGCCCGGCATCCGTTCCAAGGTGGCTAGGACTGCGGATTTTTCCGTCTCACTGCCCCCGGTGAGGAATTTGGCGAGCACCGGCACGCATTCCTCACAACCAAGGGGGATCAGGGCCTTGATGGCGGCGAGGCGCACGGATTCATCGTCGGAGGTGACTGCGGCGAGGACCGCCGGGAGGGCGGCGGCATCACCACGCATTGCGAGCACGGTGAGCAATTGCACCTTGGTGCCGGTATCGAGTGCGGGCATGCATTCGCTATAGGCCAGTGTGGCCGGGGTGCCGGGCAGGTCGCGCAGGCCTGCGAGTGCCGCGCGGCGCGTCTCGGGTTCTCCGCCTTTCAGCGCAGCGAGGGCGCGGGGCAGCGCGTCGGCGGGTGTGGCGGTGATCAAAAGGCGCAATGCGGTGGCGCGAAGCAGTGCCGGTGAATCTTCATCCAGCAAGGGGCTGATGACTGCGGCGGCGTTCCCGACGTTTCCAGAGTTGATCAAGAGCTGGGCACCTCCGAGCAGCGCCCATTTGCGGGTGATTTCCAGCGCGGCGGGCGGCTTGATTTCATGGAGTGCGTCCAGTGCTGCTTGGCTGCCGATGTTGCCAAGGGCGTTCATTGCTGCGGAGGCGGCGGCCTCGTCATCTCCAGCGTTGGCGAGTGCGGCGAGTGCGGGAATGGCTTGTGGATCGCGCCGTTGGCCGAGCGAGTTGATGATGCCAATACGCTGCGTGCCGGTGGTGGCCGGGAGCGCGGTGCGCAGGGCGGAGTCGGCATCCGCGGTGCCGATGGCTTCGAGCGCATAGCGGGCCATGTGCGAGAGATCCGCGTCCTTGAGCAGGGCGGCAATCGCCGGTATCTGGGCGGTGGCACGCAGTTGGCCAAGCTGTCGCAACAGCAAGCTTTTCGCATCGCGGGTAGCGGGTGATGACAAGAGCGGTGCAAGCCGTGCGGCGAGCGCCTCGCCGGCAGCGGCGTCGCCGAGAGAGGTGGACACTTTGGATTCGATCACCGCCGGCGCGCTGCGGCTGTTGCCGGATTCATATGCGGGCAGAGCGGCGAGCGCCCATTCGAGATTGCGTTGGCGGAAAACCGAGCCTGAGCTCAATGCATTGCCACCGTTTTCCTCCGGCAGGCGGCCGGCCGTCCAGCGGATGCCTTGGGTGAGAATTTGCCTGAACGCCGGATTGCCGAAAGCGGGTGAATCGTGGCCATGTTGATAGGCGAACACGCGGGAATGAGCGTAGGAACGCGTCCATGCGAGCACGGCATCGGACGGTTGGTGATCCGTGGTGAGCAGGATGTGGTTGTCCGGGCGCGTGGGGCCATAGTAGCGGGTGTAGGTTTCATCCTCGGCGGTGAAGTCGCTCATGCCTTGCAGGATCGGATGAGAGGGATCCGCCAGGTGAACGGTGTAGCGCTGGTCGAGGTGGAATCCGAAGGGCCCGCCGACATCGCGTTTGCGGCCATAGATCCGCTCCGTCTCCGGCCACTGCGGGTAGGTGAGCGTCCCGTGGTGCAGCACGACGAGGCCGACGCCGCGATCCAGCAACTCCGTGAATGCCTGCTGCCGGGCAGGTGAGGGCGTGACCTGAGAGAAGTGATAGAGGACCATCACGTCGTAATTCCAGCCGCTGACGTCCTCGAAAATCTCGTCGTGGTCGTGTTGCGGTGCGTGGACGATATCGATGTCCGGCTGGCCGTCGAAGGCTTCAAGAAAGGTTTTCTCGTTGAATGGATGATCTCCGGTGACGACCACCACCTTGATTGGATCCGGATGGATGGTGGCTGGCTCTGCGGCGACGGGCCGTCCTGAGCCAAGGCAGAGTGCGATCGCCAGGGCGGCGGCGGAGCGTGTGTTTCGTTTCATGATGAAAATGGAGTGGAATTTGGCCGGGAAAACCGTGGATCAGATGAGGCTCCATGGCTCGCGCATGGCGCGGGAGCACATCTGGTTGGCGGAATCATCGCCGACGAATTCTTCGGTGAGAGGGTTCCAGCGAAGCTTGCGGCCGAGGCGCATGGAAATGTTGATGAGGTGGCAAACCGAGGTGGAGCGGTGGCCGATCTCGACGGGAGAGGCGGACTCGCCGCGGGTGCGCACGGCACGCAGGAAGGTGTCGTGGTGGTCGTTGCTGACGAACAAGCGGGTGGCGCGGTCGTCGAG
>CAXNHR010000125.1:0-6225 GCA_964202135.1 Luteolibacter sp.
GCACCGAGATCTTCGATTTCATCGAAGGCTACTACAACACTCACCGCAAACACTCCTCCCTCGGCTACCGCACGCCGGCTCAGTTCGAGGCCTCATTGAACACGCTAAACTAACCAAAAAACGGTCCAAAAATCAGTTGCATCTCAGCGGCCGGTGCGTCGAAGATCCGCACCGGCGAGAGGGAGTCCTGACGTCCGGCACGGGGCAGTTGTCCGAATTTGTTCGAACCCACCGCCCACACCGAGCCGTCGCTGCCTGATATGAGAGAGAATTTCCCGCCGGCTGCCGCGGAACTTACGCCAGTGGAAACAACCTGCGGTGTCCGGACATTCTGCCTGCGCCCGCTACCCAACTGGCCGTGATTGCTGTCTCCGGCGCCCATCAGTCTGCCGTCGCGAAGGACGAACAGCGTGTGGATGCTTCCTGCGGAAACCTCCTTCGCTCCTTTGGCGATTTGCGCAAACTTGCTGAGGTTGCGCCGCCCACCATTGCCCAACTGGCCATACCAGTTTTTACCGGTCGTCCAAACGGTGCCATCGGTGCGGAGAACGACACTGTGCCCGGTACCCGCTGCAATCGCACTGACCTTTGACAGGACCTCGACGGGAGCCGTCTCCTGCCTTGCCCTTCCAATGCCGAGTTGGCCATGCCGTCCGTCTCCCATGGCGAAGAGCCGGCCGTCTTTGGTGAGAAACAGCGAGTGATCGTCGCCTGCGGCGGTCGCCCGGACTCCATCGGCTATCTTCACCGGCCGACTGCGGTGCCGCGTGGTGCCATCGCCAAGCTGGCCATGGGTATTGCGACCAACGGACCACAAGCTGCCGTCCCGTTTGACAAAGAGGCTGTGTGCGTAGCCTGCGGCCATCGATTGCACGTTGTCCGCAATGCGCACCGGGGTCCGGCGATGCCGTGATCCGCCGTCACCAAGCTGCCCCAGCCATTGTGCCCGGTTCCCCACAGAGTGCCATCGCGCTTCAAAATGAGCGTGTGATACGAACCCGCGGCCACAGCGGCAACCCCGGTGTCGATGCGGACCGCCCTGGACCGATCCCGCGACCCGCCATCGCCAAGCTGCCCCACGTTGTTGCGACCCGACGCCCACAAGGTTCCGTTTCTCTCGAGAAACAAGCTGTGATAGGCGCCGGCCGCCACGCTGCCAACATTCACAGGGACTGCGGAATCGGGTTCGGCCGCCGCCATGCGGGGTGTCACAGCGACCAGTGAGAGAAATACCCAGCCAAGAAAACGCGCACCAAATGCCGCCGCCTGACGGGCCGGGAATTCAACCGTTAGAGATTTGGAGGATTTGTCACTTGCCATCTTGGATCGTCTTATTCCCGGGGCCTTGCGATGTAAACGGCATTCTTTACTCATTTTGCCGGGTGCGGATTTCCAATCAGATGATAATCCGCTTTACTTTCCAAGGGGTATCCGACAGACAATCTCCCACCATGAAATTGTATTTCGCCATCGCGCTCATTCCGTTTTTTGTTGCCTCCTGCGCTCAGGATTCCCTCACGGGTGATACCGTCTCACGCGGCGAGGCCGGTCGGGCCCAGAACGTCAGAACCGGCACCATCACCTCGATTCGCAATGTCAACATTCAAGGCGAGAGCTTGGGTGGCACCCTTGTGGGAGCCGGTGTCGGCGGACTCCTCGGCAATCAAATCGGCGGTGGCTCGGGCCGCACCGCCGCCACCGTTGGTGGTGCCCTCGCTGGCGGTGCCGCAGGCTCCCATGTCGGCCAGAACGTCACCAGCCGGAATGGACTGGAGATCGAAGTCCGCCTCGACGATGGTGGTGGCCGGGTCTCCGTGGTTCAGGAAGTCAATCCCCGTGAGAGCTTTTCCGTGGGAAATCGCGTCCGAGTGATCACCGGTGCCGGTGGCCGCAGCCGCGTGGCTCACTGATCGCGTGGAGTGGGCTTTGGCTTGCGCTGTGGCGGATTTGAGGGGAGTCTCTGCGTCTGATCGCCGCCCTCCGGCGATTGATGTAATTTTTCCCGAAAGTGAAGCGCACTTATGCCGCCATGATCAGAGCGCTCGCGCCGGTGTTGTTCACCGGTGTGGCGTTTGGGGATTTGCAGTCCCAGACGGTTCCACGAGTAGTGGTGCCCACTGGCAGCCGCTCGTATGCGCCGGCGCGGACTCCGCCGCCCGCGACTCGGATTCTATATCCGTGGAAAACCCATATCACATGCACGATTTTCTGGATTGGCGAGCAACCGACGGCGCGCAATCCCACACCGAACTGCAAGTCGTCGTGGGACACGCAATGGGCGATCAGCTTCGGCGGCTATGACAATCCGGATCCCGCCGCGCGGATTGCCTGCCACACGCGCGGCGAATTCCGGCCGGCGGGATTCACGCCGCAGCTCAATCCGTTTTACGTGGCGCTGCCCTACAACGACGTGCTCAACCACCGGACTCACAAACCGGAGGCTCCGCGCGTGATTCCCTGGTTTTCGCGGATGCGTCCCGAGCCCGGAAAAACCGTTTGCAAGGGGCGCTGGATCCAGATTTACCGCAACGGTCGCAGTTGCTACGCCCAGTGGGAGGACTGCGGACCGTGGACGACCGATGATTGGGAATACGTCTTCGGCAACAAACCGCCGAAGAACGTCCAGAACGGCGGTGCCGGTCTCGATATATCGCCCGCCGTGCGCGATTACCTCGGCATCAAATCCGGGCAAAAAGTCCACTGGCGTTTCGTGGAGGCCGGCCAGGTGCCCTACGGTCCGTGGAAAAAATACGGCCAGAATGCACCCGTCGCCGCAGGTGCCGCAGCGAATCAGGACCTTGCCGCCCGGCAGCGCCATCTCGAACAGTTGCGGAAACTGCGCGACGAGCAATTCGCCAAAAAATCGCTAAGCGAGTTGCAGAACTGAAATTCCCGCGATGGGCGGGATGTCATGCTCACACTTGCGGCATGGCGGACTGAAGTCCGCGCTCCGTTTTTTACTCCTCCACTTGCTCTAACAGCAAGGCCAGCACCTTGCGGGCGGAGTCGGGGATGACGGTGCCGGGGCCGAAGATGGCGGCGGCTCCGTTTTGGTAGAGGTAGTCGTAGTCCTGGGCGGGGATGACGCCACCGCAGATGACCATGATGTCTTCGCGACCGAGTTTCTTGAGTTCGGCGATGAGCGTGGGCAGCAGGGTTTTGTGGCCGGCGGCGAGCGAGCTCATGGCGACGACGTGGACGTCGTTTTCGACGGCTTGTTTCGCGGTCTCGGCGGGAGTTTGGAAGAGCGGGCCGATATCGACATCGAAGCCCATGTCGGCGTAGGCGGTGGAAACGACCTTGGCTCCGCGGTCATGGCCATCCTGGCCCATTTTGGCGACCATGATGCGCGGGCGGCGGCCTTCGGCGGCTTCAAATTGTGCGATGAGGTCGGGGATGTCGTTCATATCACCTTGGTTGCTGAATTCCTTGCCATAGACACCGGAGATCGAGCGGATGGTGGCTTGATAGCGGCCGAAGTGTTTCTCGAGGGCGTCGGAAATTTCGCCGAGCGAAGCGCGGGCCTTGGTGGCCTCGATGGCGAGGGCGAGCAGGTTGCCTTCGCCGCCACCGGCGCATTCGGTTAGGGCGGCGAGAGCGGCCTGGCAGGCGGCTTCGTCGCGTTCGGCGCGGAGTTTCTTGAGTCGCTCGATTTGCGAGAGTCTAACAGCGGTGTTGTCCACGTCGAGGATGTCGAGCGGGTCTTCCTTGGCGAGGCGGTATTTGTTCACGCCGACGATGGTTTCCTCGCCGGAGTCGATGCGGGCCTGGCGGCGCGCGGCGGCTTCCTCGATGCGCATCTTGGGGATGCCGGCTTCGACCGCCTTGGACATGCCGCCCATTTCCGCGGCTTCCATGATGTGGCCCCAGGCGCGATGCATGAGTTCGTGGGTGAGGGCCTCGACGTAATAGGAACCGCCCCAAGGATCGATGACGCGGCAGATGGCGGTTTCGTCCTGGAGGAAGAGCTGCGTATTGCGCGCGATGCGGGCGGAGAAGTCGGTGGGCAGGGCGATGGCTTCGTCGAGCGCGTTGGTGTGCAGCGATTGCGTGTGGCCGAGGGTGGCGGCCATGGCTTCGATGCAGGTGCGGGCGATGTTGTTATACGGATCTTGCTCGGTGAGAGACCAACCGGAGGTTTGCGAGTGGGTGCGCAGCGCGAGCGACTTGGGGTTCTTCGGATTGAAGGTTTTGACGATTTTCGCCCACAGCATGCGGGCGGCGCGCATTTTCGCGACTTCCATGAAGTGGTTTTTTCCCTGCGCCCAGAAGAACGAGAGGCGGGGAGCGAAGGCGTCGATGTCGATGCCGGCGGCGATGCCGGTGCGGAGGTATTCCCAGCCGTCGGCGAGGGTGTAGGCCATTTCGAGGTCGGCGGTGGCGCCGGCTTCCTGCATGTGATAGCCGGAAATCGAGATCGAGTTGAACTTCGGCATGTTCTTCGAGGTGAACTCGAAGATGTCGGCGATGATCTTCATCGAGGGCGTGGGCGGATAGATGTAGGTGTTCCGCACCATGTATTCCTTGAGGATGTCGTTTTGGATCGTGCCGGCGAGTTGGTCCAAGGTCGCGCCTTGTTCGAGGGCGGTGACGATGTAGAACGCGAGCACGGGGAGCACCGCGCCGTTCATGGTCATGGAGACCGAGACCTTGTCGAGCGGGATGCTGTCGAAGAGGATCTTCATGTCGAGGATCGAGTCGATGGCCACACCGGCCTTGCCGACATCGCCGACGACGCGTTCGTGATCCGAGTCATAGCCACGGTGGGTGGCGAGGTCGAAGGCGACGGAGAGGCCTTTTTGTCCGGCTGCCAGGTTGCGGCGGTAGAATGCGTTGGATTCCTCGGCCGTGGAGAACCCGGCATATTGGCGGATCGTCCAAGGTTGGAAACAATACATCGTGGCGTAGGGGCCGCGCAGGAAGGGCGCGATGCCGGCCTGATAGTTCAGGTGCTCCATGCCCGCGAGGTCGTCCTCGGTATAGAGCGGCTTGACGGGGATTTTTTCCATCGTGTCCCAGACGATCTGGCCGATGGGCTTGCCGTGTTCTTTTTCCAGCGCGGCGGTCCATTCCGCATAGGTGGTTTTGGACGGGGCGGCGGTGTAGGGGATGGAGGCGAAGGCGGGGCGGGACATGGTGGTGAGAGGTGGGAAGTGCCGAGTGATCGGTGAGCAGTGATCAGTGAAAGAGGTGGCTGTGCCGAGTTCTGATAACGGATAACTATTAACTGATAACTCCGGCTTTCTTGAGGAGCTGTTCGTTTAACTCGTAGTTGTTGCTGCGGACGTTGACGAAGTCGTCGACTCCGGCGGCGCGCCAGGCGGGTTCGTTTTCGCCGGGGGCTCCGGCGAGGAGGAGGTGGATGGCGGGTTGGGCGGCCTTGACGGCTTGGGCGAGGGCTTCGGCGGATTCGAGGTAGGTGGCGTCGTCCGAGGTGATGACCGCGATGGCAGCGGTGGATGCTGTTAGAGCGGCGACGGCGTCGTCAATGCCCTTGAAGTCGCGTTTGCCGTCGATGGCGAAGCCGGCGGCTTCGAAGAATCCGGCGGTCCAGTCGGCACGCAGTCGGTATTTGCGCGAGGGGCCCATGTTGAGCTGAAGGATGGTGGGCGCGGTGCCGGTTTTCGCGGCGAAGGCGGCGGAGGCGTCGCGCAGGGCTTCGTATTCCTCGGCAGCGCGGCGTTGGGGCAGCGCGGTGACGGTGGGGCCGGTTTCTTCGCAGATGAATCCGGTGGCGAGGGCGAGCGAGAGTTTGGTAGCTCCTGCTTTCGCGGAGGCGATCGCTTGTTCGATCATCGCGGAGTTGATGGACGGCGTGATGTCGAGCGTTTGCGGTGCTGGGGCACCGGGGATGTTTTGTCCGGCGCGGCACTCGACGCTGCGGATGGCGAGTTTTTTGCCTTTGAGGTCGGGATACATGTTGCAGCCGACGATCTTGTCCTTGCGGCGGCGAATGTTGGTGAACTTGGCCTTGGCCACGCCTTGCACGGCTTGTTGGACGGTGCCGGCTTCGAGCGCGGCGAGCATGCCGCCTTGTTTCTCGATGTCCTGGAAGATTTCCCAGCTCTTGGCGGCGATCTTGTCGGTGAGCCACTCGATGTAGGTGGAACCGCCGGCGGGATCGATGACCTGGTCCAGTCCGCATTCTTCGCGGAGGATGGTGTGGAGGTTGCGGGCGATGCGACGGGAGAAATCATCGGTCTTGCCGGAGATTTCATCGAAGGG
>CAXNHR010000126.1:0-6194 GCA_964202135.1 Luteolibacter sp.
GCCGCTACTACAAAAAGGACTACAAAATGTGGGGTTGGGTGCGCGAACCCGGCCAGCCTTGGAAAACAGCCCGTTTGGTGATGTTGAACGAAAATACCAAGCTGGCGCCCGATCGCGCGGCGGGAACGCTCGGCGTCGACCACAACACAGAATACCGCCTGCAGGGCCGCTTCACCGGCGGCAAAGTCTACGAGCCGGCCAGCAATTCCTTTTATCCCGAGTTCGTCCTGACCGGCATCGAGGTTCGTTCGACCACCCCGCCCTTTCTTTACCGCGACCGCAGCGCGCTCGACCCTAAGGTCCGCCTGCTCGTTCCGCCGCTTTAGGCCACCGCACCGCTCTCATCATCACCAAGGTAGGGCGCGGCGTCCCGACGCGCCGTCAGCATTGCTCTTCTGCACGCGGCGGGTCCGGAGGCCCCGCCCTACCAGGGGGAAATGACCCGCCTTTTGCGGCGGTGTCCCGTTCCGGGATTGAGGCTAATTCCCTTGTCGTCGGCAGGGCAGGCGCGTAGACACATCGAATGCTTAAAGCGACCGTCTTTCTTCTCCTCACCACGTGTGCCGTTTTTCTGACTGGTTGCACCGACCCCAATCGCGATGCCGTCAAGATCGGCATGAACATCGAGCTGACCGGCGAGATTCCCGCGGTCGGTGCCTCGAGCAAAAATGCGGCCGAATTGTTTTTCAACGCCCTCAACGAGCAAGGCGGCGTGACCTTGGCCGAAGGGCCCAAGAAAGTCGCCCTGATCATCCGTGACAATGGCGGCAAGGCCGACCAAGCGGCTTCCGTCGCGCAACAACTTATCTCAAGTCAGGATGTTGTGGCCATGATCGGGCCCAATTCCAGTGCCTGCGCCATCCCTGCCGGGCAAATCGCGGAGAGCCTCAAGTGCGTTATGATTTCCCCATGGTCGACCAACCCGAAGACCACCCTGGACCAAGATTCCAGCCAGCCGAGGCGTTACGTCTTCCGCGGATGCTTCACCGATCCGTTCCAAGCCACCGTGCTGGCCAAGTTTGCCCTCAACGATCTTGGGGCAAAGAAAGCCGCCGTCCTTTATGACGTTTCCTCCGAGGCACCGCTCGGCCAGGCCACCTTGTTCAGGGACACCTTTACGGCCCAAGGAGGGGAAATTGTCGCCTTCGAGACCTTCACCACGGGCGACAAAGATTTTTCCGCACAATTGACCAACATCCGCGAGGCCGACCCCGACATCATCTTCCTCCCGACCTACTACAACGACGTCCCGCTCATCGCCCAGCAGGCGCGTCGCCTCGGCATCACCGCGAAATTCGTCGGCAGCGATGCCTGGAGCTCGCCGGAAATCATCAAGCTCGGCGGGGCCGACGTGGACGGCTCGTACTTCTGCAATCACTTCTCGACCCAGATCGCAACCGACGAGGCGAAAAAGTTCATTGCCGACTACACCGCGAAATACGGACAGCCCCCCGATGACGTGGCGGCGCTCACCTTCGATTCCTGCGGACTGATCACCGAAGCGCTCAAAGCCGGTGGTAAAAACGAACGTGAGGCGCTTCGTGAGGCATTGTCCAAGATCCGCGAATACAAAGGGGTGACCGGCACCTTCCGCTTCGAGCCCGGCTCGGGCGATCCGATCAAGAGTGCGGTCATCCTGCAGATCAAAGATGGTGCTTTTCAGTGGGTGACCAACGCCCAGCCTTGATCGCCTGATCTGCGCGCATGGATTACTTCGCGCAGCAGGCCATCAACGCCATTCAGCTCGGCTCGATCTACGCCCTCATCGCTTTGGGCTACAGCATGGTCTATGGCGTGCTCGTCATGATCAATTTCGCCCATGGCGACGTCTTCATGGTCAGCTCGTTCTTCTGCTTCCTCCTCCTTCTCATCCTGCCGGTCCCCTTCATTGCCGCGCTGCTCATCGTCATGCTCGCCACCGCCATCCTCGGCGTCTGCATCGAGCGTCTTGCTTACCGCCCGTTGCGCAATGCTCCGCGTGTTTCGGCCATCATCACCGCCCTTGGTTGCGGCCTGGTCATCCAAAACACGACGCTGAGCATCAGCCCCTACTCCCAGCGCATGCCGGAATTATTCACGCCGGTGACTTGGAACTTCGCCGGGCTGACCATTTCCTCCCTGCAAATCCTCATCGTCGGGATCTCGGTCGGGCTCATGCTCGCCCTGGATTTCTTCATCCGCAAAACACGCTACGGTATGGCCATGCGGGCCATCGCGCAGGACCGCGTCACCGTCCCGCTCATGGGCGTGCCGGTCAACCAGGTGATTGCCGTGACCTTCGCCATCGGTGCCGCACTGGGCGGTGCGGCCGGCGTGCTCTACGCTTCGGCCTATCCCGTGATCAGCGCAACGATGGGCGTGCTTGTCGGCTGGAAAGCATTTGTTGCCGCGGTGATCGGCGGTATCGGCAACGTGCGCGGTGCGGTCCTCGGTGCCTATTTGCTCGGCGCGGTTGAAGTCTTCACCGTCACCGTCCTTCCCTCCACCTATCGCGACCTTGTCGTCTATACTTTGCTCCTGGTCATCCTTATCTTCAAACCCTACGGGCTGCTTGGCCGTCCCGCCGTGCAGAAAGTATGACACGCTGGCTGCAACATCCGCCGCCGCGCGGCGTGCTTCTCGTCCTTCTCGCCGCCGGGCTGGCTGCCTGCTTCGCCATCGAACAGTTTGGTCTGGTCGATGACTACGTGCGTTTTGTCCTTATCACGCTCGGGATCAACATCATCCTTTGCGTCAGCCTCAACCTGGTCAACGGATGGATGGGGGAATTTTCCGTCGGCCATGCCGGCTTTATGGCCCTCGGTGCCTATCTCTCGGCCTGTGTCTCGGTCAAATGGCTCAGCTGGGGCGACCCGCTCTGGATGTTCCCCCTCGCTGTCATTGGTGGCGGCCTCATGGCCGGCGCTGTTGGTTTTCTCCTTGGTCTTCTCTCCTTCAAAACACGCGGTGACTACCTCGCCATCATCACGCTCGCCTTTCTCATGATCGTGAAATCGGGGATTGAAAACATCCCGTATGTCGGCGGCCCTCGAGGGTTCCTCGGCATCGACAACCACACCACGCTGCCCTGGACCGCGGTTTGGACGGTTCTCACCCTCTGGACCATCCGCAACCTCGTCTACTCGCGCTTCGGCCGTGGCATTGTCGCGGTGCGCGAGGATGAAATCGCGGCCAACGCCATGGGTGTCGACACCCGCAAGGCCAAGCTCACTGCTTTTGTCGTCTCCTCGTTCTTCGGCGGTGTGGCCGGAGCCCTCTTCGCCCACCAACTGCAGTTCATCAACCCGTCGGTCTTCGATATCGTCAAATCGACCGAGATCCTCGTCATGGTTTACCTTGGTGGGGTCGGCTCGCTGGCCGGTTCAATCCTCGGCGCCACGGCTTTCACCTTTCTCTCCCAGGCCCTCCAACCGCTTGGCACCTGGAGGATGGTCATCCTGCCGCTCATCCTTGTTTTGCTCATGATTTTCCGTCCGCGCGGCATCATGGGCATGCGCGAATTCTCCTGGTTCGTCCCGCGCCGGGAGTTCCCCAAGAAGGAGGACAAAAAATGAAACCGCTTCTCGAGGTACGCGGCGTGACCATGCGCTTCGGCGGCCTCGTTGCCCTTTCCGATCTTTCCTTCAATGTCGCCCCGGGCCATGCCCACGGCATCATCGGCCCAAACGGGGCGGGCAAAACCACCGCGTTCAACGTCATCACCGGGATCTACGCCCCGACCCAAGGCGACGTTCTCTTCCACGGCGAGTCCGTCGCCGGTTGCCGTCCGAGCGCCATCGCGCACCGCGGCATCGCCCGCACTTTCCAAAACATCCGCCTCTTCCGCGATCTCACTGTGCTCGACAACGTCCGCATCGCCCGCGACGCGCACGCCCGCTACTCGTGGCCCGGGGCCATGATCCAACTGCCGACCGCCCGGAAGGCCGAAAGGGAAACCATCGCCGACTGCACCGACCTGCTCGAAAAATTCGGCCTCGGCGACGAGCTTTATGAGCGCGCCGGCGACCTGCCCTACGGTTCGCAACGCCGGCTCGAGATCGCCCGTGCCATGGCCCTGCAACCATCACTCCTCCTCCTCGACGAACCGGCCGCCGGCATGAACTCGGCGGAGACCCTCAAGCTCGTCGAATTCCTCGGATGGCTGCGCGACCATTTTTCGATCACCCTGCTGCTCATCGAGCACCACATGCAGTTGGTCATGACTTTCTGCGATCGCATCACCGTGCTCGACTTCGGCAAGACGATTGCCGAGGGCACGGCGGACGAGGTCCGCAAAAACCCGAAGGTGATCGAAGCTTACCTCGGTCAGGAGGACGGCCATGAGTGACACTATGCTCCGGGTGGATGACCTCGTGGTGCGCTACGGCGACATCCGGGCGGTCAAAGGCATCTCCTTTCACGTGCAGCGCGGCGAAATCCTCGCCCTGGTCGGGGCCAATGGCGCCGGCAAGACGACCACTCTCCGCGCCATCTCCGGCATGCTGCCCTATGAGGGATCGGTCACGCTGGAAGGACGTGAACTGACCGGCATCCCCGCCGACCGCATCGTGCGCCTCGGCATGGCCCATGTGCCCGAAGGGCGCGGCATCTTTGGCGGACTCACCGTGATGGAAAACCTGCAACTCGGCGCCTGGATCCGCCGCGACAAAGCGGGCCGCGCGCGCGACCTTGAAATGGTCATGGATATTTTCCCGCGCCTGCGCGAACGCGTCACGCAATTGGCCGGAACGCTGAGTGGCGGTGAGCAGCAAATGCTCGCCGTGGCCCGCGCCCTGATGAGCGAGGCGAAACTCCTCATCCTCGACGAACCCTCCATGGGACTGGCCCCCAAGCTCGTGCAGGAAATCTTCGCCGTCCTGCGCCGTTTGAACGAGAAAGGCACGACCATCCTCCTCGTCGAACAGAACGCCAACATGGCCCTCCGTCTCGCCCACCGCGCCTGCCTGCTCGAAACCGGCAACCTCGTGCTGGAAGGTCCGGCCTCGGAACTGCTCACGAATCCCCGAGTCCGCGAGGCTTACCTCGGGGCGGGGTGAAGGAACGTGGGGATTTTTTTTAACAGAAGGTAACAAAGGAAACGAAGGGGTTACGGAGGTGAATTGGCGCCCGGTAGCATAAGTCGGTGGACGCCTTGTTTGAGTAGTGCTTCGTGGAAGTTGACCAGCAGACCGAGGGGAATATCGAGAAGCTTCATGTAGCTGAGGAGTTGCGCCTTGCCCACGGGATGAAGCGTTTCGACGGCCTTGAGTTCAACCAGCAGACAGTCCTCCACAAGGAGGTCGCAGCGCAGGGTATCCTCGAAGATCAGGCCTTTGTATTCGACTGACACGGCCGTTTGTTGGGTGAACGCGATGCCGCGCAATTCAAGTTCCCGCTGCAGGCACCTCTCATAAACCGATTCAATCAGCCCGGGTCCCATGATCCGGTGCACCTCGATCGCCGCCCCGATAACCTCTCGGCTCAACGCATCAGCTTTCGCGTAGAGAACATGCATTTCCGAACCCTTCGTTAACTTCGTTATCTTCTGTTCAAAAAATCCAAATGCTCCACCACTACCCGTTTCCCCAGCCTTGTTAAAACATCCCAAGTAATCGTCCCCGCCCAAGCCGCCACCTCACCGACCGTGATCTCCCCATCGCCTTGTTTCCCGAAAAGCACCACTTCCTCGCCGGGGGCCACGTCGCGCGGCAGATCGGTCACATCGACCATGAAGTGATCCATGGTGATGCGTCCGAGGATCGGGCAGCGCTTCCCGCGAATGAGCACCTGCGCGCCTTGGTTTGAAGTCTGCCGCGGGTAGCCGTCGGCATAACCCATGGCCAACGTGGCAATGCGCATCGGTTGCGCCGTGATAAAATCGCGTCCGTAACTGATTCCGCGGCCGGGCCCGACATCGCGGACCAAGGTGATACGGGTCTTGAGCGTCATGGCCGGGCGCAAAAGTTGTTGAAAGTCGGGGAGGGGAGAGATGCCGTAGAGCGCCAGACCGGGGCGCACGCGATCCGCGGCATGTTCCGGTCGCTGGAGCGAGCCCGCGCTGTTCAAGGCGTGAAATTTGGCCGTGGGCAAAATGGCACGGAGTTGACCGATCAGTGTTTCCCACGCGCGCAATTCCTCCGCGGTGAAAGCCGGATCGCTGTCGGCCACCGGCAAATGCGTTGAGACGCTTTCGATGTCGAGACCTTCAATCGCTG